>CADAPR010000019.1 GCA_902789785.1 uncultured Lachnospiraceae bacterium | reverse complement strand
CTCCATGAAAGAACATTATACAGGGAAGTTTTTCTCTGTATTCCTTAGGTTCTATTACAAGAGTTGAAATTATCCTGCCGTCGTACCCTTCTGTTTTATACTCCTTCACATTAACACTGTCATCAGATCTGCATTTTTGCATCCTGTATGGGGCATTTAGCATAGGATACAGATGCCCCACCACCGAACCGCTGTATGCTGAAGTGCTTTTAAGTTCATTGTCGATATCGTATTTCATGTATAACATCCTTTCAGGGATCTAACGACCAGAAAAAATGAATCATCCTCATTTACATATCTGTATCCTTAAGAAATGCATATATGTCTTCTATCAGTCTGTCAGCTTTAGGATCCTCAAACCCAGGCATCTGCATGATAAAGACTCCCGACCAGTTATCATACGAAACAAAAACATTATACTCCTGCATTGCTTTTTTATATCTCGGTTTAAGTTTTTCTTCGACTCTTCTGATATCATCTGTATCAAGGTCTGAGTTTTCACAGGAGAGACTTCCGTTTGCTATCCTTATAAGTTTCCAGCCGTTTGCACTCCTTGATATCATTGCGGGTTTTAACTTGTGATCAATTTTTGACAAAAACATATACTCTAACTCTTATTTTCTCTTTCTTCACGTTTTTTTCGCCGTTTCTCTCTGTTGTTTTTTTCTGATTCAAAGATCTCAACGGCTACATCCGTAAGCTCATCAGACCATACTCTCTTACTCTTTGCAACATTTGCCCAGGGGCAGAGCATTTCATAATCGCTATCGAGTACGACCGTATAGAGCGGTCCGCATCGATCGTCCACATCCATATACAGATGCCGTCCCTTATCTATCAGACAGCACGAATCCGCATCGCTCATCCCGTCTTTGAGCGCATCATAGATCTCTTTGGTGATCTCATAAAGATCTAATTGTCCGAATCCGCTGCGTTTTGCAGTATAAAGATCTCTTTGCTCATCATAGCATGCCTTCCAGCCAAACCCTTGCTTAAATTCCATAGCAACCCTCTTATCAGTCTTTTTTGCTTATCCTGTCTAAAAAAATACGTCTGTTGTTTACAGCCCTATCATCTGCAAACACAAATTCGGTCTCATTCATCAGTCTCTCAAACCCTTCAGGCGAGTCGATATATTCAAAGAAATCCATACACGCATCCAAACAGCCTATTATCTGACCAAACTTTTGAATGTCTATATCATAAACATCAAAGTTCATGTTTTTTATTCCCAGATACAGCAAGCCTTTATTCTCCATGCCGTCAGTGTCATTGCTGTAGGCTGATGGTACGATCTCAAAATTCACATATCTTCCTGCCGTATTTGAACGAGAAGACCAGAAGCACATTTCAGCGTTTAAGAATCTTCCCGTCCATTTGATCTTTCTCTTGTATGTCTTTATTTTAGTCTGATCCTTGTAATAACGGCTGATTTCATAACAGACAGCTTCAAATATATCCCTGGGTGCAGTATGTTCCGATATATGATCCAAAATACTGTTATCAGCCCATTTCCATTCAATATCCTTTTTTTCAAAGTTAACGTCTAAATATGCCATGAACACCTCTTTCCGGTCCTATCATATATATCGCCTTTAATAATCTGATCAGATCATTTACCAGTCGCCTTTATCGCTCCCAGACTGTGGATCCTGACCACACGGTTTTCATCATTTTCGGCCAGATCTTTAAGATTTTGTATATACGGGAGCACAAACTCCGCTCTTCGTTTCCCGAGTACTCTGAAGATCTCGGGAGCTTCCATCCTTACCCTGTCATCTTCATCATGCAGAAGCTTTTCAAATACATCCATGTGATCCTTATATATATCAGGAGTGTTTGTAGCTATGTTTTCACTCGCCCAGATAAAGCTTAATCTCACTTTTGGTTCGTCATCCAAAGCAAACTCAAAAAGCTTTTCTATGTATGGCTCAACCAGTAAAAAATCTCCTCTTCCTATCCTGCCCAGGGCATTTAATGCCCGCTCTCTTAAAAGGCTGTCTTCACTGTCAAGAAAAGGAGCGATTTTTAAAACTGCATCTTTTACAAGATCTGGATGCAAAAGTCCCATCTCGCCAAGAAGCCACAGAGATTTTGCCTTGATCTTTACTGACTCATGATCTAGATATGATGTGACTTTCGGTATGCTTTCTTCCCATTTGCTCTTATCTTTTGTAAAAGCTGACAGGTATGTGTAGATCTCATTCTCGTTCATTTTTTATACCGTTCCCTGATTAATAGTAACATACAATCACAAAAAATGCTTCCCGAAACGGGAAGCATTTATCCTAGAAAAATCTCATTATATCATTGAACATGACAAATATCATCAGAGCAAATAAAAGCACGAATCCTGCAAGCTGTACTATGCCTTCCTTTTCCACAGGCACCGGTTTTCCTCTTATCGCTTCGATCAGAAGGAATACCAGTCTGCCGCCGTCGAGAGCAGGTATCGGAAGAAGGTTCATAACGCCTAGGTTGATGCTTAGAAGCATCGCTATGTTGAACATGTTAAGGAGTGTCGTCAAAAAGCCGTAGGGCTTTGATACCTCTTCAACATCCCCTATGATCTTTGCCATTCCTATCGGTCCTGCAAGATCATCCTTGCTGCCGTTTCCGCTGATGAGCATCCCGAGACACTTGACCGTCGCGACAAGTCCGTATCTGACCTCGTATAGCGAGTATTTGAATACAGAGGCATTTTTGCAGTCCACATACTCCATGTAGTTGGTAAGTCCCATCAGATATCTTCCCTCTTCTTCATAGTACTTGGGGACAATTACTGTGGTATGTTCTTCACCGTTTCTTAAATATGTGACTTCTACGGGCTTTCCGTTCTTGTTGATCACCATGTCAACATAGATTTCTCTGCCCACATGAATTCTGCTTCCGTTTATCTTTATTATCTCGTCTCCGGGCATAAGTCCAGCTTCCTGCGCCGGATACCCGTCCATCAGTTCCTTTACAACAGGCTTGTCTGAACCGTATGCCCATACAATAACAAGCGCTATCAAATAAGCAAGGATGAAATTGAACATCGGTCCTGCAAGCACTGATGATATCCTCGACCATACAGGTGCATCTCTGAACTTGTATGTCTTCCTTTTGGGAAGCTCATCGCTCTCGCCGGTTAAGATCTCCTCCTCATCTTCACCGCTTTGCGGCTTTACCTCATCGAGAAGGTCTTCTTCACTCATGCCTCCGAATATGCAGGCGCCTCCAAGAGGCAGCCATCTTAATACGTAATAGGTTCCGTTTCTGTGAAAGCCGAAGATCTTCGGTCCCATTCCTATGGAGAATTCGTCAACCTGTATGCCCGCTCTTTTTGCGATTATCATATGGCCGAATTCATGAGATACGACTATTATGCAGAAAACAAATATGAACCAGATGATAGTAGTCACTGACATATTAATTACCCCATCTTGAAGCTATGAACTCGTAGCAGTCGGCTTCGGCATCAAGTATCTGCTCAACGCTCGGAGATTCGATCGCAGTATGTCTGTCCATAGACTGTTCTATTATGTCATATATATCAAGGAAGTGTATCCTGTCATTTAAGAAAAGCGCTACAGCCTTTTCGTTTGCGGCATTTAATACCGTAGGCATGCTTCCTCCCTCTTTTATTGCCCTGTAGGCGAGCTTAAGTCCGAGGAATGTATCCATATCGGGTTCTTCAAATATGATCTGTCCAAGTTTGAAAAGATCGACTCTCTCTTCGTCCATCTCTCTTCTGTCAGGATAGAACAGAGCATACTGGATCGGGAGCTTCATATCGGGAGTGCCAAGCTGAGCTATTATTCCTCCGTCGACATACTGTACAGCGGAATGGATGATGCTCTGGGGCTGGATCACTACCTGGATCTTATCAGGCTCAACGCCAAAGAGCCATTTGGCTTCGATGACTTCAAGTCCCTTGTTTACCAGTGTTGAAGAATCTATGGTTATCTTTCTGCCCATTGTCCAGTTTGGATGTTTAAGGGCTTCTCTCCATGTTATGTTAACCAGTTCATCACGTTTTCTTCCTCTGAAAGGTCCTCCTGAAGCTGTGAGCAGGATCTTTTCTATGCGTTCCTTTGGAAATCCCTGAAGTGACTGGAAGATCGCGCTGTGCTCGCTGTCAACGGGAAGTATCTTTACATTCTTTTTTGCTGCAAGATCCATTATGATATGTCCTGCGCATACAAGAGTCTCCTTGTTTGCAAGAGCTATGTCCTTGCCAGCATTAATGGCTGCTATCGTCGGTCTTATCCCTATCATTCCGACAACTGCAGTTACCACCATATCGACATTTTCATCTTCACAAAGCTCTATGAGTCCGTCCATGCCCTCAAGAACGACGGTATCCGTATCCTTGATCTTCTCTCTTAGAATGTGTGCACTCTCACTGTCATACATGCACACCTTCTTGGGTGAGAACTCACGTATCTGCGCTTCCATCCTGTCAACGCTGCTTGCAGCCGAAAGCGAGATAACCTCAAGATCCTTGTTGTAATGTCTTACTATATCGAGTGTCTGGGTACCGATGGAACCGGTAGATCCCAGTATGCATATCCTCTTCATCTTAAAATCCTCTACATGAACAGGGTTACAAGAAAATAGATAAGGGGAGCGGTGACGATAACACTGTCAAATCTGTCCATTATGCCGCCGTGTCCCGGGATCAGCTTTCCGTAATCCTTAATATCATAATTTCTCTTGATGCCGCTTGCCACAAGATCTCCGATCTGGCTGAAGATGCTTCCGAGCGCGCCGATCACAGCACAGTTTAAAAGCTGCGAGGCATCAAGATCAATAACTTTCATAAGAACAAGGCCGTAGATGACACCGCAAAGAGCTGTTCCCACAATGCCGCCTATAGAGCCTTCTATCGATTTTTTTGGACTGAGGATCGGCGCAAGCTTATGCTTTCCGAACTTTACTCCCACAAAGTATGCGCATGTATCGCTTATCCATGCACATATGAATACAAACCATACGAGCCAGAAACCGTTTTCCCTGCATCTTGTCAGATAGATATATGAAAACATCACGGGTGCATATATCACTGAAAAGAATGCGCCCATGAAAAGTCCTGCCTTGTAGCGCGGAAATGTGAATACATATGCAGCCGCCATCAAAAGCAGCGACAGTATGATCCAGACCGTAAAGAATCTTTCCGATATCTGCATATAGACAAGGACATAGTATACAGCGATCGATATATATCCGATAAGTTCCAGTATGCCTGGCCTTATGCCGTTGCCGTGCAGTCCGATGACTTTTGACAGCTCATAATATGCTATAAAGGATATGGCAAGAAGAATTCCTGCTAAAAACGCGGAGCCGAAAAATATGCTCGCAAATGTTATCAAAAACAGGATCACTCCGCTGATGACGCGTGTTTTCAAATCATTTACCTCGTGTTAATTAAATCATAAGTTAATATATTTAAGCCTTTGCTGACAGTCCGCCGTACTTTCTGTCTCTGCTATTGTATGCTTCTATGGCCTTTTCAAGCTCCTTCTTGTCAAAATCGGGCCATGGCTTGTCACAGAAATAGAATTCGGAGTAGGCAAGCTGCCAGAGCAAGAAGTTTGATATCCTCTGCTCTCCGCAGGTCCTAATCAGAAGGTCGGGATCCGGGTAATCACCCGTATCGAGTGCATTTGAGAGCATATCTATATCTATATCGTCAGCTTTAAGCTTTCCTTCTTCCACCTCTTTGCACAGCTTTTTTGCTGCTCTTGTGATCTCGTCCCTGCCGCCGTAGTTGATGGCGATGGTAAAGTGAAGTCCGGTATTGTTCTTTGTAGCATCTTCAAGGTCTGCTATCTTTTCCTGTATATCCTCATCAAGACCTGTCTTGTCGCCTATTACGCGCACTTTCATGTTGTTCTTGTTGGCTCTCTTCTTGCAGTTGACCATGTAATTTCTAAGAAGCTTCATGAGAGCGTCGACTTCTTCCTTGGGTCTTGACCAGTTCTCGGTGGAAAAGGCATAGACGGTAAAGTAGTTGATCCCCATGTTGTAGGTGATCTCGCACATATCCTCTACTACCTTTGCTCCCTGAACGTGTCCTGCCGTGCGCGGAAGGCCCTTTGCCTTTGCCCAGCGGCCGTTTCCGTCAAGTATGATGGCCACATGATTGGGTATATTCATATCTTCTCCTGATCCTTAGATGTTAAAACTAGAAAAAAGGGACACTCAAGTGTCCCTTTATCATATCACACTTTCATTATCTCTTTTGACTTATCATCTACAGCCGTATCTATGTCCTTGATGAATTTGTCTGTCATCTTCTGAAGCTGTTCCTCGAGGTCCTTGATCTCGTCCTCGCTGACATCTTCCTTTGCGAGCTTTTTAAAAGCCTCATTGCCGTCTCTTCTGATATTTCTTACAGCAACCTTTGCATCCTCGCCTTTTTTTCTTATCTCCTTGGCAAGTTCCTTACGTCTGTCCTCTGTAAGCTCGGGGAATACCAGTCTTATAACCGCTCCGTCGTTTGAAGGAGTGATCCCGACATCGGATGCAAGTATTGCCTTTTCTATCTCTTTGATCAGTGACTTCTCCCAGGGAGCGATCTGTATCATTCTTGCTTCCGGAACAGATATATTTCCAACCTGCTGGATTGGAGTCGGTGTTCCGTAATAATTTACCTTTATCTTATCCAGAACATGCGGATTGGCTCTTCCTGCCCTTATAGTCTGATAGTCTGCCAAAAGATAGTCGTATGCCTTCTGCATCTTTTCGTTGTAAACTTCGATTCTTGAATCCATTGATAACCTCCACTTTAGTAGTTTTTTATACCGTAACCTTGGTTCCGTTAAAGTTGCCCCTGATGGTATTTACAATGCTGTTTTCATCATTGAGGTTGAATACCCACATCTCTTTCTTGTTGTCTCTTGCCATGATCGATGCCGTCATGTCGACAACCTGAAGATTTCTTGCTATTACCTCATCTATAGATATCTCGTCAAATTTCTTTGCATCAGGATTTGTCTTGGGATCCGAGTCATATACTCCGTCAACCGCCTTTGCGAGCAGTATGACATCGGCTTCTACCTCTATCGCTCTTAAGACAACTCCTGTATCCGTTGAGAAGTAGGGATGACCCGTGCCTCCCGCAAAGAAAACGACCTGTCCCTTTTCAAAATACTTGTTAGCTCTGTCCTTGCTGAAAAGCTTTGTGAAAGCTCCTATCTCAAAAGGTGTTAAGATGTTTGTCATCATTCCGACGCTTCTGAAAATTTCAGATACATAGATGCAGTTCATGACAGTTGCGAGCATTCCTATCTGATCGGCTTTGGTCCTGTCGATGCTCTCGCTGCTTCTTCCTCTCCAGAAGTTTCCGCCGCCTATTACTATCCCGACCTGTGTGCCTTCATCGACTATCTGCTTTACCTGAAGTGCGACTCCTCTTACAGTTTCCTCGTCAAATCCCTGCTTCTTATCTCCGGCAAGTGCTTCGCCGCTGAGCTTGAGCATTATACGCTTCATATCTATTCCCTTTCGTGAATGTTAATCTCTGAAAAATGCTGACGGGCTTACATCCGCATAGCACTGTGAACACATTCCTTCAACAGCAGCACCGTTGTTTATCTGAACTGCCTTTGATTTGATATTTCCCATAACGATGGCGGTAGAATCAAGTATTACAGGACCGTGTACGTCTATATCACCCTTTATCGCACCTGATACTACGGCGCTCGTTGCATAGATATTTCCTCTTACTACTGCCTTTGATCCGATCTTTATGGCACCCGTGCTCATAAGATCACCGGTAACGTTGCAGTTTGCGGCGATGATGTTTGATGCTTCCGCATTTCCGTTGATCTGACCTGTTATATTAAGCTCGCCGTATACCTTTACGTTTCCGTTTACGCATCCCATTACATCTAAAGATCCGCTTGAGAGCATATCTCCGTTTATAGTCATGTTTGCAGTAACGACTGCAAGCTCGTCTGTTGCCTGGTATTCATCCTTTGTCTCTGCCTCGTATGAGGGCTTGGTCTCATATACGGGCTTCTCGTACACAGGCTCCTCGATCTTGGGCATGCGTATCTCTTCGGGCTGCTCTTTTTCTTCTTCAAATGCAGCTGCTTTTGCCATTGCTGCCTTTGCAGCAAAGCTCATCTCTTCCGAAGCGGAAAATCTCTGGGCGGGAGCCTCCTCATATCTTGATTCGCTCTCCTCCGCATTGGCTGCTACCTGGTCAAGGAATGAACCCAGCGCCTCCTCGATCTGCGGTACCTCTTCATCTGCTGCTTCTTCTTCGGCATGCTCTATACCCATTGACTCTTCAGCCGCAGCAAACACATCAAGTTCGCTCTCTTCCTTTAAAGGCTTGGTTTCAACTGCCTTCTCTTCACCGGCCAGTTCGCTTACCGCCAATGATAAATCCTCTTTCAGATCCTGAAAAAAACCCATCTGATCTTCCTCCGTAACAAATTTTATTCTTCTTCAAACACCGGTGACAGATGCTGTACCGGCAAAGTGTCTTCATCTATCGGCAAGATGATACAGTCGCCTCTTGCCTGTATGCCCTCGATTATACCCGGGAGCGCTTCTACCGTGGCATTCTTTTCTGCGGCATCATGCATCAGTACTATCGCAGTTTCATGTGCATCGATCCCCGAGAGCACATTTGCAGTGATCATAGCAGCATTCGGCGCGGGACTTGTAGCATCCTGGCTTGATATGTTCCAGTCAAAGTATTCTATGCCTCTTTCATGCATAAGCATGCAAAGATCGCTCATCGGCACCGAACTTACTCTGTTGCTCGAACCGCCCGGAAATCTTAAAAACTTCGCCTCGGTCTGCGTTGTTTCCTTTATATACTCGCTCAGTTTATCAATATCCGATAAGAAGCTTTCGCTCGAGCTGTATATCTGACTGTATACATGAGAATATGAATGCAGTCCTATGGTATGTCCTCTGTCAACGATCTCCTTGTACCACTCGGGATGCTTGCCTGCCTGATATCCCGTAACAAAAAACGTTGCCTTTACATCATATTCATCCAGGATATCGAGTATTCTTTGTGTATTTGAACTCGGACCGTCATCAAAAGTAAGATATACCTTCTTTTTATTCGCATCCTCATTTGATGCTTCCTTTACAGGCTCAGTCGCCTGCTCAGCCAAAAGATCCTCATTTTCAATGACCTGATCCGATCTGTCTGCGATCATCGTATCAAGCGCTTCGTCTGCCTGAGCTTTTAGCATATATGTAAGCTCAAGCTTTGAGACCTGATCTGTCAGTTCATCTACCTTTTTATCCAGCCGTCTGACATATGTAAGCGCCGTGATGCTTATTATCATCGGCGTTATGATCATTGCAAGAAACAGTGTTACAAGAAAACCTTTTATAAAATTGACACGTTTCCGTCTTGAGACGGACAAATTGTCATCACTCATAAACTAATAGCAAAACACTCCGAACTTATTATACAAATGATACACGTCTTTTGCAATAAACGAATGGTTAAATTTAGAATACCACCCGTTCTTTAATCAGAGCGGGTGGCATGATAAAATCGATATTAACTTATTACAAGACGGCCGTCATTTACATCTATGACTACCTTGTCTCCGTCCTTGGCTCTTCCCTCGAGTATGGCCTTGCCCACAAGGGTCTCGATATGCTTCTGGATGAATCTCTTTAATGGTCTTGCTCCGTATACCGGATCATATGCCTGATCGACGATAAAGTCTGTTGCCTTATCTGTCAGAGATATCTCAAGCTCCCTGTCTGACAGTCTCCTGTTAAGATCCTTTATTATAAGCCTTACGATGTTGCTTATATTGTCCTTGGTCAGCGGCTTGAACATTATTATCTCGTCAAGTCTGTTCAAAAACTCGGGTCTGAAGCTTGCTCTAAGCTCCTCGTTTACGGCATTTGCAGCTTCTTCGGTGATATTTCCGTTCTCATCTATGCCATCAAGAAGATACTGGGCACCGATATTGCTGGTCATAATAAGGATAGTGTTCTTAAAATCTATCAGTCTTCCCTGAGAATCGGTTATACGGCCGTCGTCAAGTACCTGCAAGAGCGTGTTGAACACATCCGGATGGGCCTTTTCGACCTCATCGAATAAAACGACCGAATAAGGCTTTCTCCTTACCGCCTCAGTAAGCTGACCGCCTTCCTCGTATCCTACGTATCCGGGAGGCGCTCCGATAAGTCTGCTTACGGAGAACTTCTCCATGTATTCACTCATATCGAGTCTTATCATGTTGTTCTCATCATCAAACAGACACTCTGCAAGAGACTTTGCAAGCTCTGTCTTTCCGACACCGGTAGGGCCCATGAAAAGAAATGATCCAATAGGCTTTCCGGGATCCTTTATGCCTGCCTTGCTCCTGATTATGGCTTCCGTTACCTTAGTAACACCCTCATCCTGGCCTATCACTCTCTTATGGAGTTCTTCATCAAGATGAAGAGTCTTGTTTCTCTCGGATTCGTTAAGCTTTGATACAGGTATGCCTGTCCAGCGTGATACTATCCTTGATATCTCATCTTCCTCGACAGCCTTGTGTACCAGAGAAAGCTCCTTGTTCTCATTATCCTTCTTTGTCTGTTCAAGCTGTTTTTCAAGCTCGGGCAGTTTTCCGTACTGAAGCTCTGCTGCCTTTTCGAGGTCTCCTTCTCTCTTTGCTATCTCAAGCTGAGTCCTTATCGCATCGAGTTCCTCACGCAGTGAGTTTTCTCTCTCTACGCTGTTTTTCTCATTCTCCCAGCGGGCATTGAGCGAATCGAGCTTTTCATGAAGATCGGCCAGTTCCGATTCAAGGGTTGCAAGTCTGTCCTTGCTCGCCTTGTCATCTTCCTTCTTAAGAGCCATGGCTTCGATCTCAAGCATATTTACCTTTCTCGAAAGCTCATCTATCTCTGTGGGTTTTGAATCCATCTCGGTCTTAACAAGGGCACAGGCTTCATCAACAAGGTCTATTGCCTTGTCGGGAAGGAATCTGTCTGATATATACCTGTCTGAAAGGACTGCTGCCGCAACAAGTGCATTGTCCCTGATCTCTACACTGTGGAATACCTGATACTTCTCCTTTAATCCTCTGAGGATCGATATCGTCTCCTCTACTGTAGGCTCATCTACCATTACAGGCTGGAAACGTCTTGCGAGAGCAGCATCCTTTTCGATATACTGTCTGTACTCGTCTAGAGTCGTAGCGCCTATGCAGTGCAGCTCTCCTCTTGCGAGCATTGGCTTTAGCATGTTTCCGGCATCCATTGCGCCGTCTGTCTTTCCGGCTCCGACTATCGTATGGAGCTCATCTATGAAAAGGATTATCTCTCCGTCGCTCTTTTTGACTTCATCCAGAACGGCTTTGAGCCTTTCCTCGAACTCTCCTCTGTACTTGGCGCCTGCAACGAGCGCTCCCATATCAAGAGAAAAGATCTTCTTGTTCTTGAGTCCGTCCGGTACATCCTCGTTTGCGATACGCTGCGCAAGTCCTTCTACGACCGCTGTCTTGCCGACACCGGGCTCGCCGATCAAAACAGGATTGTTCTTTGTCTTTCTTGAAAGTATCCTTATTGAATTTCTTATCTCGTCATCTCTTCCGATAACGGGATCCATCTTTCCGCTCTTAGCCTTTGATACGAGTTCTATGCCGTACTTTTCCAAAACGTCATAACAAGCCTCGGGATTGTCGCTGGTCACTCTCTGATTTCCTCTTACGGACTGCAGAGCCATCAGGAATCTCTCTCTTGTTATCCCGTACTCCGTAAATATGGCCTTTAATTCCTTATTGGGATATCTGATCATGGCAAGGAACAGATGCTCTACGGCAACATATTCATCGCCCATTGCCTTCATCTCATCCTCTGCCATGGTAAGAGCCTTGTTAAGGTCGGCTCCGACATATGTCTCGCCACCCTGAACCTTCACCCTCTTTTCGACGGATTTCTCTGCCCTGTTAAGGAAATGCTCGACATTGATCTCCATCTTTTCGATAAGGCTCTTTATCAGGCTGTTGTCCAGTTCAAGAAGAGCGAGCAGAAGATGCTCCTGTTCTATCTCCTGGTTTCCGTATTTTACTGCCAGGCTCATACTGTCGTTTATGGCCTGCATTGACTGCTGTGTAAACTTATTGATATTCATAAAGCCTCACCTCCTCAGACTCCACTATATCACTCTGATCTTTTATATCAATTAACAAACATTGAAATAAGTATAAACTCTTTATTAAGCAAGTAGATCATAGATCAGCTGAGCCTTTCTGCGATAGTCCGTTGCAAGAAGCGGATGCCAGTTTATGATAAGATCCAGGTTTTCCTCAACGGCTGCTTCTTCAAGAGCCTTTGCCCTGTCAAATACCTGCTTGTCTCCCACGGTTCGAGCAGTGCTCTTTAGGGCATGCACCTTTATCTCATATGTCTTCCAGTCCTTTGACTCAATGGCTTCATCCAGTTCCTTTATCCTGGTTTCGCAGCTCTTTGCATAGTCAGACAATATCTCTTTATAAAATGCTTCGTCCTTTCCGCAAAATGCCAGTCCTTCCTTTGTGGAAACGCCGTTGTCATCAAGAGTCTTTAAGACAAAGCTCATATCCGTATCGTCTTTGCTATCATCCTGACCGGCGGGAGCAAACTCCAGTATCTCATCATCATCCGGCTCAAATTCAAGCGTATCGCTCTCAGTGTTTGCATCGTCTCTTTGTCTGTATTCGACAATAGTCTCGTCAAGATATTTAGAGAGTGTGTTTTCAAGCACCTTTACTTCAACAGGCTTTGACAGATAATCATCAAATCCGGAATCAAGATAGAAGTCTCTTGCACCGACGACTGCATTTGCGGTAAGGGCTATGACTATGCATTTCTCCCCGATCAGATTTTCCTCTCTTGCCTTTTTAAGAGTCTCTATGCCGTCCATCTTTGGCATCATATGATCAAGTAAAATGATGTCATAGGTATTTTCTCTCATCTTAATAAGAGCCTCAGGTCCGCTGTCAGCCATATCAGGCTTTATGCCGTTTAGCTTTAAGAGGTTTGCGATGACCTTAAGATTCATGTCGTTGTCATCAACAACAAGAAGACGGGCTTTCGGAGCATAGAGATATGTAGTCTCATCCTTTTTCCTTGCGGCTTCTCTTGCCTTTTGCTCATAGTCGCCTATAGGCTTAAGATCGATGATGGCCTGTTCTACTTCAAACGAGAATTCGCTTCCCTTTCCGTATTCGCTCTCGACATTTAACTTTGAGCCCATCATATCGAGCAGTCTTGTTACTATGGCCATTCCAAGACCCGTTCCCTCGATGTTTCTGTTTCTGGTCTCATCAAGTCTTGTAAATGATTCAAACAGTCTCTCTATATCTTCCTTCTTTATGCCGATACCGGTATCCTTTACCCTGATACCCAGGCTTACGGCATCATCCTTTATCTTCCTTGAGCTTATATAAAGGTCGACTCTTCCCTGTTTTGTATATTTAACGGCATTGGTAAGAAGGTTTACTATTACCTGGGTTATCCTCATGTCATCGCCAAATAGGGCTGAGGGGATATCGCTGTCTATATGAGCTTCAAACTCAAGGCCTTTATCCTCGGCTCTTTGCGAGATGGAATTAATGACATTTTCTATCATCGCAGCCGTGTCATATCTGACAGGGCTTATCTCCATCTTTCCTTCCTCGATCTTTGAAAAATCAAGTATGGTATTGATAAGTCCAAGAAGGGTCTTTCCTGCGGACTGTATATTTGAGGCATAGTCCTTTATCTGACTGTCCCTGCTCTCTCTTAGGATCATCTCGTTCATTCCAAGGACAGCATTGATGGGAGTCCTTATCTCATGAGACATCTGGGCAAGGAAGATCGATTTTGCCTTTCCTGCATTTACAGCGGTCTCAGCGGCTTCTACAAGCTTTTCATTTGTCTCCTCCTGCCATCCGATGAACCTGTTTATCATAACGGCAACGGTTATTATCGATACGGCAAGCATCACAAGGAAGATGAATGCCATGGCAAGAAGTGTTCCGTAAATGCTCCACCAGTTCTGTACGACTATTACGGTAAAGCCGGAAAGCGTGCTCTTTTCTGCGCAGCAGGCGACATATCTTCCGTCATAGTCACGCATCCTGAAGACGCTTCCCTTGTGGTAGACTTCGGCATACTCTGTATCTTCAATATTTACGCTGTTATCACCGCTCATCTCGTATTTCTTGTCGGGATGGTTTATTATCGTTCCGTCCTGGTCGACCATGAAGGCATAGCCTTCCTCGTTGTAGCTGTCATCGAGTACGTCTATGAGCTTGTCGATAAAGCAGTCTATCGCGAATATGCCGAGGAAATCCCCTTCATTTGAATAAACTATCCTTGAAAAGGTGATGCAGTATAATCCTGTCTGAGCATCAAAGTAGGGTGAAGAGATGCTGTATCCGTCTCCGGAGCGCTCCGTATCCAGATACCACTGTCTTTCCTCTACCCTGTAGTCAGGATCGGGAACCCAGCCGTTGTTCATTATGACAGGATGCTCGTTGTATGGATTAGCCATGTAGCAGAAGCTCATCTCGCTGTAGTTCTTTGCTATGTCGTTAAGCCACTTGACTGCCGAGTCATAGTCATCCATGACGCTGGGATCTGCCACTATGACATCGGTGAACATCCTTAAGATGCTCTGCTGCTGCAGCATCCACTGGGTAAGCTCGCTGTTATATCTGTCAGCCTCCCTGTTTATCCTTGTGCCTCCCCATTTGGTGGCCGTACCAAGACACAGGATCAGACCGACGAGCAGAGCTCCTATCATGATGCCTATTATTCCGTTTCTTATAAATCTGCTGGATGTTGAGACCTTTCTTCTTTCTTTTCTCTTGTTAAGTTCTGCATCGTCAAGATCTGATCTTAGTATGCTCGAATATGAAAAGAGGTTGTCCATCTTTTCCTGAAGGCGCTTTCCTGCTTCCCTTAACTCTCTTATCTCGTCATCAGGCCCGCCTGACTGTCCCTTCAGAGATCTGTCGCTTATCTTTAGGATGTCATCAAGAGGCTTTCTTAAGTCTCCCGATAAGCTTGATATAAAGTTTTCCGTAGCAGAGAGAGTGTTCTCAGCCTTGGCCTGGTTGTTTACGCTGACCATGTAAAAGACTATTATTACCATGACCATCAGAAGATCTATGGCGCCTAGCATTATCATCTGCTTGTAGATCTCTGCATAGAACGATCCGCTCGCAACGCTTAGGATCAGCTGCCAGTCATTGTTTGTCTCGCTGCTGAATATTATCCTCTTGCTTCCCGCTATCTTTACATCAAAAGAGCGGTGCTCGTTTGAAGCCTCAACTCTCTCGAACACATCCACATACTCGGGCAGGACATCATAGATCTTCTCACCCTGGTAATCAGTTTCGGAACAGCCCACGATCGTTCCTTCCTTTGTAACTATCATCGCAAACTGCTCATTGCTGTTTCCCATCCTCTCAATGGTATCCTGTACCTTTGAAAGCGTAAAATCCATCGCGGTAACGACATCGCCGTCCGATAAGATGTTTGAGAGCGTAAAGCAGATATCACCCGTTGCCGCATCTATATATGGCTCTGAAATATATATCCTGTCCGGATTTTGCTTTGCACCCGTATACCATACACGCTCTATGGCATGGTACTGCTTGGGCATGTCAAAATCAGGGATTATGGTCCAGTTTGAGGAAGCGGCATATACATTGAAGCAGTTGCCGCCGCTAAGATCATAGTAGTACTGCTTCTGCTGCTTTATATATTCCTCGACCTCGACAAGGTCAGCCTTCTCGTTCATGAGCTGTTCTATGCCCATGGAGAATCTTAAGAGGTTTCCTTCAGCATCAGATATCGTCTCCTGAAGATCGCCCTTTATGCTGTCTATCTGGATCGTTCCTATCTTACCTGTCTGATCTGTCCCGGCATGATATATGACATTGATATTTATGGTTACTACCGCTACAAAGATGAGTGCGATTATTACAATGAAGCTCTTGCTTATCCTTCTTGTCTTGTTTCGGTCGTTTGATCTTCTGTCTTCAAGCAAGAGCATAAAGCCAAGAAAGCCTATGGCTTCAAAGAAGAGTTCAACGGGGATGGAAAAGATACCCTGTACGACTATGCCAAGGATAGCGATAGAGATAAGGGTAAGGGTCGAAGATCTGTCCATCCTTGAGAGTCTCTTCTTGTATCTAAAGAAGTATACGACACCTATAAAGATATAGATGGTCGCGATCGCATAAAGGACCCAGATGAACCTTCCCCTTGAATATTTTAGATTTGAATCGATATAGAATAAGAGCTTTGTAAAGGGATTTATAAAGATCAGTATCTCTCCCAGGATACAGGGAAGGGCAAAGCAAACAAAAAAGCGCGATGACTTTTCCTTTGCGACTCCCGTCATGTTTAGGATATAGAGAGTGAACATGAAAGCTAAGATGTTATGGCAGATAAAATATGACTCGTTTAATGAATTTAATATGAACGCACTCGAAAAGGTAAGGTAGTCCTCAGCCGTTACCTCAAGGACTGAGGAAAGGGCGCTTACCATGAGTGTAACAAGCAGTATCAGATATGTGAAATGCTGATCCTGCAGCTTCTTTCTTATACCCTTTGGAAAGGGCAGGTAAAGCTCCCTCCTGTTCTTTATGCAGTCTATCACACAAAACAGCGCTATTATAAATGCGCTTATCTCCAAGATTATCTCATTCATAACAAAACAACTCCAACATTCCCTTATGCTCTGTAGCTTTCCTTCGGTCCAAGATACGAATAAGGCAGCTGCATGCCTTCTCTTGATAAAATGATCCTGTCAAATGACACGTTCGGACTTCCCGCATGGATATATATGCAGTTCTTTCCCTTTTTGAGTGTTAGCTTATTTCTAATGCGTCTTACGTTGTCAAGCACGCCGTCACACCACTGCTCACATGTATGACCCGCATAAAAATCCCTGTTAACGGCATTTAACGGTATCTTTTCACCGTCATTTGCGGATATGTAAAGGATCATGTCATCACCCTTTATGACAGGGTTTCTTGACAGTACATCCACTTCGACATTATACACCCCGTCGGCGTTTGCGATAACATCATATCTAAGATACGGAGCATCTTTTTCGTTCCTGTAATCCTTTGTAACGGGATAGCATTTGACTGCGTTTCCTTCTCTTCCCAGATACTTTATTATCTTGTAGCCGTCTCTCTGATTTGCTCCTTTTGATTCATTGTAGTGATCGGCCTTTATGCTTATTATACCGAAGCTCTCGTTAAAGGCATCGCCTCTTGGCTCGGGTACAGGACATGCGAGCATTCTTGCTTCAAAGCTTGTTGTATCACCGTTATTGAATTTTATGTTAACCTTAAGGTGAGCTTCTTCCATGCCCGAGAGCTTTGTTTTATCACATCTGATGGTTAAGACCGATCCGGTATCATTTGTTATGTCAACCTTTTCGGGTGACTTTTCAAACTCAAGCCAGTCATTATCGCATGTAATTTCATATTCAAAGCCGACATCGCCCCTGCTGTCTATGAATATGCAGGTCTCATCTGTATCTCCGTCTGTAAGATCCGCATTTACCATGGGCTTTCCAAACTGCCAGTGATCACCGTATGTCTGACCTGTGCCGTTCTTAAAATATGCAAATATCTTTGGCTTGTGGATCGGATTGACATATACAGACAAGGGATATCCCCAGTCATAGTCATCCCAGGTCCTCAGTCCCGTATGGCCCGATTCCATCATATGTATCCATTTGCCGCCTAAAAAGGCATTATACTCATCTATGAGCTCACCCATGAGCACAGTTCTTTCTGCCGCCCTGTCGGCATAGATATTTGCGCCTATGCTGCGATTCTTTGCAAGGAATGCATTTATCCCCGCTTCAAGCTGCATCAAAAGGATATTTAAGCTGCCCTTTATCTGATAGTAGAACATGCTCATATAGGCAGTC
>CADAPR010000018.1 GCA_902789785.1 uncultured Lachnospiraceae bacterium | reverse complement strand
AAAAATGCAAAATATTTAGTTTTTGTTCTATGTGTCTACTTTGAGAAATCTCTACCTCCTACGTGGTAATTTTTCTGTCCACTTTTCTTGACAGCTACAAAAGAACTCATCCAAATATAAGTATGCTTCAATACCTGTCCAATAAAAAGGACTTTAAAGGAACTTTTAAATTTCTTTCAAATATGACCGTTTAAATTCAGGGGATGGCAAGATTATCGATACGAAATAAAAAGCCGTAACGAACGATTAGAAACGACTTAACTCGCGAGAATACACTGACACCTGCGTCACATGCACTTCTCTCCGAAAATACGTCATTTATTCTTTCCTTATTCTTCGACTGTCCTATGATGATTTCTTTCAAAGTATGGTAAAACGCCGCATTGACTTATCAAGTCATTCGTCTGATTGACGGTAAAGTAATCATCTAAATGGTGGACGATTAAGGTATATCATGAAGATAATCCTAAGAACAGTCTACCTGGCATGCAAACCATGTACATAAAAGAATTCTAGGAGTTAATATAATGAGCTATACAACAGATGATAAGATCGGTCTGGTCATAAAATCCGCTGGTTCAATGGCCAAATGTATACAAATAATCCGTAAATATAAAAAGACCTGAAACCCTGTAAATGCAGGGGTTCAAGTCTCCAAAAAAGGGTTTATTAAAAGATGACATACCTAAACTATTCTACAGACTGCTGTTTTCCTTCATCTCTTTCTCATGTATTTCCTGAATACCGTCAATTGCGGACAACATGGGTTTGATATCCTGACCTTTGAGTTTTCTGTCCACATAATTCTTTGTTATCTTCATCACGGTACCGCTTAGAGCAAGAACACCGATAAGGTTCGGGATAGCCATCATACCGTTAAATGTATCGGAAAGATCCCATGCAAGTGCCAGATCCATTGTTGCACCCACAAGGATGAATACTACAAATAAGATCTGATATATCTTTACAGCTTTTCTTCCAAACAGATACTCAAATCCCTTTCCTCCGTACTGACTCCATCCAAGTACCGTCGAGAAAGCAAAGAACAGGATCGCTATAGCAATGAAAGCTGAACCGAATCCTCCGAAAACAGTTGAAAAAGCTTCGGCAACAAGTGCTGTAGATACTTTATCAGATATAACTGCACCCGTATTAAGATCAACAAGTCCGCTTGATAAAACAGCAAAAGCTGTAAGTGTACATACTATGATGGTATCGGCGAACACCTCAAAGATACCCCACATTCCCTGAACAACAGGTTCTCTTACATTTGAGCTTGAATGAACCATTACTGATGAACCAAGGCCTGCCTCGTTTGAGAAAACGCCTCTTTTCATACCCCACTGGATAGCCAGGGATACTCCGCTTCCGACTATTCCTCCGCCAACAGCCTTAAGACCGAAAGCGCCTTTTATTATCGCACCAAATACGGCTCCGACCTGACTGAAATTCACAACAAGAACGGCGATCGCACCTATAAGATAGATAACAGCCATAAAAGGAACCAGTTTCTCGGTTACGGAAGCTATCCTCTTAAGTCCTCCGACGATAACAAGTCCGGCTATCACCATAAGTATTATTCCTGTCACAAAAGTCGGGATGTGGAATGCTGAGTCCATGTTTATCGCAATGGAATTAACCTGGCTCATATTTCCTATACCGAATGAGGCTATAACACAGAATATACTGAATAAAACAGCAAGTACTGCTCCTATCTGTTTGCATCCCTTCTTAGAACCAAGGCCGTCCTTAAGGTAATACATGGCACCGCCGCACCACTCATCTTTCTCATTTCTTCTTCGATAATAGATACCCAGCACGTTCTCTGAATAGTTGGTCATCATACCGAAGAATGCCACTATCCACATCCAGAAGATCGCTCCCGGACCGCCTGAAGCTATGGCTGCTGCCACACCGGCTATGTTACCGGTTCCTATTGTTGCGGCAAGGGCTGTACAAAGACTTTGGAACTGTGATATCTGCATATCCTCTTTAGCAGTATGAGAGGTGACCTTCGAATCACTGAAGATGCCTCCGACAGTGTTCTTGATCCAATGCTTGAAATGAGATATTTGGAAGCATTTCGTCAGGATCGTCATTATTATTCCTGTACCTACAAGCAGGATCAGCATGGGCAGTCCCCATACAAAGCCGTTCACTTTACCGTTGATCGTCTCCAACTGTTCTAAAAAACCATTCATATCAGTTCTCCTCTCCTAAACCGCCTTTGAAACAAAGAATCCTTTCCTTTTTCATATCGTTATACAGCCTAAAGTCCCTATCAGATACGTCATAGACCTGTATTATATCTTTTAACTCCTCAAACTTTTGATCAAAGTCGCATCGCCTGCTTAACATATGGTTCCATAAAAAGCTTAAACTGATCAAGTTCATCAACTCTCCAGACCACGTTGTCACCTAAACGTATGTTGTCAAAGCAACCATCAATCTGTGGGATTCCTGACATTATCCTGTCAAATGCTGCCATCATGAACCTCCTTTTCTGTCGAGAATATAAAAGAAAAAGGCAAAAGCTACCTAAACGGCGCCTTTGCCTCTCGTTTATCTTATCATATATCCACTTGATATTACCAGTGTTTTTTGAAGTTCATAATGGTTCTTTATTCTATTCACTGATACAGTTATAAGCAGTTTCTGTATATCTGTAC
Organism: uncultured Lachnospiraceae bacterium; assembly: GCA_902789785.1. Classification (GTDB taxonomy): domain Bacteria; phylum Bacillota; class Clostridia; order Lachnospirales; family Lachnospiraceae; genus Colinaster. Next base: position 15,741 of record CADAPR010000018.1, on the reverse strand, counting down.
AACGTCTTCAGTATCCAGCTTAACGTATGCCCTTGTGGACAATCCGCTCGTTCTTACTGCTTCGGATGCCATAAGTTCAAACTTTGAATCATCTATTCCGATCTCTGAGAGCGTTCCCGGAAGACCCAGTTCAATGAAAAAATGCTCTGTGAGACTTATGCCTGCTATCGCAGCCTCATAATCATCCGACCTGTCAAGATCCCATACATTTCTTGCGAACATGGCAAACCTTTTAACGGTTTCGGAGTTAAGAACATATCTCATCCACGCCGGTGTAAGAATGGCAAGTCCCACTCCGTGAGTGATATCATAAAATGCGGACAATTCGTGTTCTATCGGATGAACAGACCATGCTCCTCCTTTACCGAATGTTAGCAGATGATTGAGTGCGATAGAACTTGTCCACATCAGGTTTGATCTGGCTTCATAGTTTTGTGGTTCCTTTATAGCTATCGGTCCGTATTTGAAACAGGTTTTCAAAGCTGCCTCACTTAATCTGTCCGTGATATAAGCACCGTCGTTTGGTTGAAAATACTGTTCAAATATATGTGATATTATATCGGCTGTACCTGCTGCCGTCTGTCTTTTTGGCAGCGTGAACAGATAAGTCGGATCACATACTGATAATCTGGGATACAGTAACGGATGATTTATCTCCAATTTTTCTTTCGTATCTTCGTTACTGATAACCGCACCTGGGTTCATCTCTGAACCTGTCGCACATATGGTTAAAACCGTGAAGATTGGTAAAGCCTTGGTAACCTTCTTTTTATCCAGTACAAGATCCCATGGATCTTTGTCATAAAATGCTGCACATGCGATATGCTTTGATGCATCAATACAGCTTCCTCCGCCGATGGCCAGTACGACATCTATGCCGTACTTCTTACACATCTCTGCCCCCTTCCTTACCGAGGAAAGCTTCGGGTTTGGTTCAATACCTGGAAGCTCATATATCTTGAAGCCTTTTAGCACTTCGTATACCTTATCGTACAATCCGGTTCTTTTTATACTACCTCCGCCGTATACCATAAGGATCTTCTTTCCGTATTTCTTTATTTCCTTATCTAGACATTCGATCTGATCTTTACCAAATCTTATATCAGTCGGGACACAAAATTCATAATTGTTCATGCATACTCCTCCAATGCAGGCTTATATCTTTGCTTTGAATCTGTCGTATCTTAACGTGCTAAGATCCACATCTGTTGTTCCTGTTGCGATAAGCTGAGCCAGCTGATGACCTGCTGCGGGACCTATACCAAATCCATGTCCTGACATGGCACAGGAAGTATAAAGACCTGGTACCTCATCAATAGCACCGACCACAGCAACTCCATCCGCACATTTATCACTCCATCCTGCCCACGTCCTTACGATCTTGGCATCAGCAAGATCAGGGAAGTATTTCATGATACCGCGGCATATGCAGGGGGCAGTCTTGGATGATGATATCGGTGTTCCGTTATCCTTATTGCATGCCTCAAAACCGGAAGAGCCGCCAAACACAAATGAACCGTGCTTGGTCTGATGTCCGTAGAAATCAGCTTCCGCTGTTCCAAGCATCTGGTCAAACATATGCGGTTCCGCTTCCGTTACAAGGCACTCGAGAAGTGATCTGGTCATCGGGATATCAACTCCGACTGTTCCAAGTATGGCTCTGCTGTCATAGCCAGCTGCCACAAGTATATTCTCACCTTCAAATACATCGCCCGATTCGCATATGACCTTTCTTACCCTTCCTTTGACCATACGCAGTTCTTTTACGCGTTCACCCGATATAAACCTTACGCCTGACCTTCTGGCCATCTTATAATATCCAAGTGTTGTTGTGAGCGGGTTTGCATGTCCATCTGTGGGACACCAACTTGCACATGTGACTTCATCAGAAAGATACGGATTGATGCTCTTTACTTCCTTCGCATCGATCATCCTAACATCCAGTCCACAGCTTTGTGCATTTGTTGCAAGCTTAGTTAAGATTTCTTTGTGCTTCTCGTTTTTTCCCAGTCTTAAGTTTCCGTCCTGATGGTACTCACAGTCTGTTTCGAGTTCTTGTGAAAGTGTAGGCCACAGATTCTTTATGCCGTACATCACAAGCGGTAACTCCCTGACATCTCTTCCTGACTGTCTGACTCCTCCACCGTTTCTGCTCGAACCGCCGTTTCCAATAAAGTCACTTCCTTCAAGGACGATCACGCTTAGTCCTCTCTTTACAAGATAATAAGCTGCAGCGTTACCTATTATTCCGCCACCGATAACAATTACTTCAGCATTGCTCTTCATAATGTCAATCCTCCTTTGCTTCATTTGCAAAGACACGCATCTGAATCGGACGCATGGGAACTCTGCTGGTCGCCGGCTCTATCTCTGCAGGAGAGACTCCCAGCTCCCTTGCTACAATTCCCTTTACCAGCCTTGAACAGGTCTGTCCCTGACACAGCCCCATTCCTGCCCTTAAATATCTTCTTATCTCTGTGATAGTCCACATACCGTCATGGACTGCCTGTCTTATCTCACCTTTTGTTATCTCCTCACAACGGCATATCAGCATGTCATCATCCGGCGCCGGAACAAAAGGTCCTATATCTCTTGATCTGTCATTAACACTGTTCATAACCTCTCCTCCTATTTTGAAACCTTAAAGAAACGTGCTTTCATCGCATATTCCTTTGGTACTCTCATAGTTAACAGATTTGTTTTGTCAAAAGCCTTTGCACTTTTTACGGATACCACTTCTGCCTTGCACACCTCATTACCGTCTCTTCCAAGCGCTATACCCTTTTCTCCTTCTTTAGGGAGCGGTAAGAACTCATATGGAAGTGTCACTGTGGCTGTACCGTCTCCGCAGTCCTCATCCACCAAAAATATGGCCTGACCCGAACAGCTCGCAACGCACATACCGCAGTTGATACATTCACTGTCTTTGACAACTATCGGCAGTGATGTGATATTGCTTCCGATAGAAATACATTTCTTGGGACATGCATCCTGACAGGGGTTACAGGGTATATTCTGTGTACACTCGATAACAGGATGAACACCCTTCTTGTGAGTCACACCAGGATATCTTTCGATCTCATCATCCGCAACAAATCCCCTTTTCAAAAGATTCACGGAAATATCTATTCCCTCTTCAGTCTTATCTATTGCTTTACCACGGTTCTTTGGAGCAAACATACCCTGTCTGAGTCCGTCCAGTGCTTTTTCCATCTCTTTAAGCTCTGTATCCATCGATTCTGTATCGATAAATCCGAGATACTCTGCAGCCACAATACCTGCCATGCGCCCTTCGATCATGGCTGAGGATGCCTCTTCTATTCCTGACACATCTCCTGCCACAAACACACCGGGAATTGATGTCCTTCCATACTCATCACATACAGGAACCTGACCGCCCTTTTTGGGATTGTCCTCCATCTTTGCTCCTGCCATCTTAAGAAGCTGCGACATCGGGGAAAGACCGACCGCCAGACAGATCGTATCAACATCAAAATGCTTTTCTGTTCCCTCTATAAAATTGAATTTGTCATCAATCTGAGCGATGGTAACTCCTGTAACCCACTCATCACCCTCAGCTTCAACTATCGTATGCGACAGGTAAAACGGAACACCTGTCCTGGCCACCTTTGCTGCATGTACTCCGTATCCACCGACTCTGGGTGCCGCATCAACCAAAGCTACCACTTTACATCCACACTGCAGAAGCTGGAATGAAACAACAAGACCAACATTGCCCGAACCAAGCATCAAGACCTTTTTTCCAGGTAATACACCATGCAGATTCATAAGTGTCTGAGCTGCTCCTGCTCCAATAACACCCGGAAGAGTCCAACCCTTAAATGTGACCATGTTCTCGGCTGCACCTGTAGCGATAACAACAGCATCTGCTTTGTAATGTCTTATATTATCATTAATCTTTACTACAACTTCTTTATCCTGATAAAGGCCGATCACGGTTGCATTCAGTACAACGAGCACACCTGCCGCCGCGGCTTCATCCAAAAGCTGTTTTCCTATCACGAATCCTCGTGTCTTTGCCCTGTGTTCTTTAGAGCCGAAGAACTTATGAATCTGTTTGAATAACTGTCCGCCGGGTTTCTCATTTTCATCAAATACGATAACATCCAGTCCTCTTTTAGCTGCTTCTATGGCTGCTGACAATCCGGAGGGACCCGCACCAACAATGATTAGATCATATCTTTTCATATCTTAATCCTCCTACTGCTCATCAAATGGCTTTTCAGATACACCAAACTGAGTCTTAACGACCATTCCTTCCTTTAAAGGCGTAATGCAGGTTCGTACATTCGGGACTCCGTCAACTATCATCACACAGTCAGTGCAACGGCCTATCGCACAGAAGATCCCTCGTGGCTTGTGCTCCTTTTGAGTGTATCTGTGAACCATCACATCCGCTGCCTTAAGCGCCGCAGCAATAGGTTCTCCTTCATATCCTTCTATCTGCATACCGTCAAAAACAAATTTGACGATCTTTCCTTTTTCCTGTACTCCAAGTATTGGATGCTCCGCTATTCTGTCTGCCATAGTCATCTGCTCCTCTCATATATCTTTTGATACTGTTCTAATGCATGTCCGGTTCATTCCAAAGTCTTAATTTTGTTCCGAGTCCCAGTTTCTTTGCATTCTCGTAACAAACCTTTCCCCATGCCACATCTTCAACCGGCATACCGCCTACCGAATATACAAATATCTGATCATTGCTTGTTCTTCCCGGTCTCTTTCCAAAAATGATATCTCCAAGATCAGTGATATCCTCCATATCTATCAGTCCTTCATGAGCCATGTCTGTAAACTTCGATCCTATTATGTTGTTTGCACCAAAGGAAGGATACGTGAATTCCTCAGCCCATGCCTCATAGAGCTTTATGTTATCAACAACCAGTGAACATGTCTTAAGCTCGTTTGAATCCATATCAAATGCACTTACGCCTATCAGTACCGCTCCGGGTTTTATCCATTCTTTCTTAACAAAGGGATAAGTTGAAGGATCGGTGGAACCCGAGTTTGCAAATGATATAACGTCTGTATCTCTTATGAGTTCCTCCACCGTCTCAACAGCCTTGACTTCCTTAAGTTTCGGATACTCTTTTCCTACATACTCGATAAAACTCATGAGGGAGGCTTTTCCTCTTCCCTTTACCTTCACGGTATCTATATTGGGACAAGCTGCCATGATAGCTGCAAGTGAGGTCTTTCCCATTACACCGGGTCCGCATATACCGCAGACCTTTGCATCCTTTCTTACCAGATACTTTGCTCCGACTCCGGGTATCGCTCCGGTTCTGTATGCGCTTAAAAGGTTTGCACTCATAAGTGCGAGCGGTGCACCTGTATCTTTATCGTTTAGCATCACCGTTAAGATGGATCTGGGTAAGCCTTTTTCTTTGTTTGCCATGTTTGATCCGTACCATTTCATTCCCATAAGATCAAACGGTCCTCCTATGTATGCCGGCATTGCCATGAATCTTCTGTCATCTCCTTCATCAAGAGGCATGTTGGTAAATGGAGACGACTTGGGAAATGATACCTGACTGCCATGCGAATTATGATTCTCACCACCCATAACATAATCCCCGGAGTTGAGACATTTGACCACTTCTTCCATAGCCTCTATGCAAGAGACCATATCCTTAACACCTGCCTTAATCATGTCTTCTTCACTTAAAAACAAAAAATCGATCGCCGGATAACTCATATGCTTCCTTCCTGACAAACTCAAGATCATGTTTGTCTTTTCTTTCCTAAAAGTAAAAGGCAAAAGGACTTTATGTATGGCCCTTTTGCCTCTTCATGTAAACAATCTACACCCGTTTAAGTACTTCATCAATTACTTACTATCACCGTTTTTTTACTTATTTCGTAGTCTATATAACACTTTTTGAGTAGTTATCTCATAAACGGTTCATCCCAAAGGTTAAGTTTTGTTCCTATTCCAAGTTCCATTGCTTTCTTATAACAGTCATATCCCCACGCGACATCCTCTATAGGCATTCCTCCGCTGCTGCACATCACTATCTCATCATGAGTCTTTCTGCCCGGAGTGATCCCGTTTACGATATCGCAAAGATTGAGTACCTGTTCTCTCTTTATCTTGCCTTCTCTTACCAGATGGATGAAATGAATACCCATGATAACCCATTCACGCTTGTTTCCGAGTTCGTCAACAGGTCCCCTTGCAATGAAGTTATTCATGTACTTGTCATACATGCCGTAGTTATCAACCACCATTGTGGTATCTATCAGTTCATCAAAGTTTCTGTAAAGGAAACTGCCCATGGAAAATACGGAGGCTCCCTTCTTAAACCAGTCCAAATGAAACTCCTCAGCCTTATCAGGTGTCACCGACATAGCTTCACTAATTACGTCAGCATCCTGACAGGCCTGTTTTAGGCTCTCACATATCTCTATCTCCCTTATCTGGGGATAGTTCTCTTCTATGAAGGCTTTCATGGACAGTGTTGAAGCCGATGTTGGCGAACTGCCCTTTATCTTTATCTTCTCTATCTTTGGAAGAACAGCCATATAGCACATGAGAGCACATTTATTGATAACACCGGGTCCTAATATCGAAAGGACCTTAGAATCCTTATTAGCCAGATAAGATGCTGCCATGGCAGGCATGGCACCTGTTCTCATTGCACTTAAAAGATTGGCGGACATATAGGCTATCGGAGCACCTGTATCTACATCGTTGAGTGTTGCCATCAGGATCGATCTCGGTAATCCCTTGCTTATATTTGCATGGTTTGAACCGTACCATTTCTGGCCTGCCATATGAAATCTGCCACCCAGGTAAGCAGGCATTGCGTTGAATCTCCTGTCGGGACCGTTATCAAGCGGAAATCCTTCGATATCCTTTGTTTTGGGAAAATTCATCTGAAGTCCATGCTCATCATTCTTTGGACCGCCAAGCAAAAAATCGCCTTTTCCAAAAAGACTCATAACATCTCTCATCGCTTCAACACAGCCCTTGGCATCAAGAACTCCCGCTTCTATCATATCTTTTTCACTTAAATACAAAAAATCTATAGCCATAGCCTAACCTCCTAAACAGAAAACCCAGGGCGGAAAATATCCACCCCGGGCCTCATTGCCTTTAATCCTATACTGCATGATCAATCATATTTACTATTCCTTCAGTTTTGTCCACATCTCATTATAGATATCAAGCGTTGCACTATCCAGATTTTCCACATAACTACCCTTTGAGATGGCATCAGCCGGCGGATTCTTTGCAGGATTGCCGCTGTATTCTTCTCCCATAAGCGCAATGGCATCTGTATTTGCACAAAGGTACGGGAATTCCTTTAAAACAATCTCCATGTTTTCCGGTTCCATTATGAAATTGATCCACTTCATCGCATTGTCATAGTTGGGAGATTCCTTTGTTACTACCCAGTTATCAAAGAACAGATACGCACCTTCTTCGGGATAGATCACCTCTATCGAAGGAACCTCTTCCATAGCCATAGCCACTTCTGCACTCCAGATCATTCCAGCTGAACAGTCGCCTGATATCAGGGCACTCTTTGGTGAGTCTGAATCATAGAGCACTACATTCTTCTTAAGTTCCATGAGCTTATCCGATACTTCCGAAAGCTTTGCGGGATCAGTCTCATTAAGATCATAACCTATAGCCTTTGATGTCATGCCTATAACCGCGCGGAAGTCATCAAGGATAACTAACTGTCCTTCAAGGGACGGATCAAAAAGGTCTGCATAACTGGTTATCTTGGCATCTATCTTTTCCGTGTTGACAGCTATAGCACCGGCTCCGCCCATGTAAGGAACGGAATATACATTTCCGGGATCATATGCTGGATTCTTATAACTGTCTCCTATGTGAGAGAAGTTTGGAAGCTTCTCAAAATCCAGTTCCTTTAACATATCCTGTGCAATAAGCTGAGCTACCATGTAATCACTCGGGTTTAGTACATCATATGCTCCCGCAGTTTCTGACTTAACCTTTGCAAGCATATCCTCATTTGAAGAATATGTTGAAACATTTACCTTTATACCGGTCTCCTTCTCAAACTTCTCGACCACAGAATCAGGCAGATACTCAGTCCATACAAACAGATTCAATTCACCCTGATCTTTTGAGGCACTCTCTGAAGCTGCTGAGCCGCATCCTGTCAGGCTCACAACTATCAAAGACAACGATATCAATGCTGCTAAAATCTTTTTCTTCATAATATTGTCCTCCTCTAAAATCTGATGTCAGATTTTTTTATGCTTACCGGATAAAACACCGCTCTGTGTCAGATACACCAGTCCGATAGTACCTATGAGCACCAAAGTGGATAGAGCGTTAACATCCGGAGAAACACCGCTCTTAATACTTTCCATAACCTTTAAGGGATATGTCTTTGTCTGTCCGTTTACAAAGTAGCTGATGATAACATCATCAATTGAAAGGGTAAATGCCAGCAGTGCACCGCCTGCTATTCCAGGTGCCAGGACCGGAAGAGTTATCTCAAAGAAAGTAACTACCCTGTTGGCTCCCAGATCCATACTTGCTTCTTCTATCGACTTGTCATAACCTGAAAGTCTGGCTCTCACATTGAATATCACATACGGAACACTGAAACTCACATGTGATAATATAAGTGTCACCATTCCTCTTGGGATGTTCACGTTGGTAAAGATCGTAAGCAATGCTATGCCTATAACAATCTCAGGTATAACTACGGGAATATATAAAAATGCATTTATGATACCTTTACCCTTGAATTTATATCTGTATATACCTACCGCACCGAGCGTTCCTATGACTGTCGAAAGGATCGTGCTCACTACTGCGATGATAATCGTATTTCCGAATGACTCAAGTAAAGATGAGTTACTCCAGAGCTTTATATACCAGTCAAATGAGAATCCCTTCCAGCTCAGATACGGCTTCGTTGTCGTTGCGTTAAACGAATTGGCCACAACCACGAATATGGGAAGAAATAAGAACAGATATACCATTGAACAAAAGGCAACACTTAAGCTCTTCTTTCTTTTTTCTTTTCTTGCTTTTCTCATACGCGCCTCCTATACTCCCAGGCTGTCCATATCTCCGCCAAGCTTCTGATATATCTTTACAAGCAACAGAGTCACCAGGATGAGTATTATCGAAAGTGCCGCACCCAGCGGCCAGTTGTTTGCACTCTTAAACTGTCTCTCAATGAGATTACCTATCATATCCGTGTTTCCGCCGCCTAATATATTCGATACAAAGAAATAACCAAGACACGGTATGAACACCATTATGCATCCTGAGAATATCCCGCTGGCCGTTAAAGGAAGGATCACTTCAAACAGTGTCTTTACGGGCTTTGCTCCAAGATCGCTCGATGCCTCAAGAAGGCTGTCATCCAGTTTCTCTATCGCTGTATAGAGCGGAAGGACCATAAAAGGTATAAAGCAATAAACCATACCAAGCACGGTAGTTCCCGTCTTATACAAAAACTCAACCGGTTCACTGACTACTCCGATAGTCATTAACAGTTTGTTTAACCACCCGCTGTTTCCAAGAAATGTCCTCCAGCCGTATATCCTTATAAGTGAGTTTGTCCAAAATGGTATGATGACGAGCATATAGAATAACTGTTTCTTTTTGCTCTTTGTCCTTGCTATTACATATGCGAACGGATATCCCACCAGAACACAGATAAGTGTGGTCACAAATGCGATGAGCAGTGACTGCGCATATATCTTTAAATAGTCCGGAGAAACAAGTTTGCCATAGTTTACAGCAGTGAATCTGTATACCACGTTGTAGAACTCATCGGTCTGACAAAAACTCATGACCGCTACAAATATAAGAGGAGCCACTACCAAAAACAAAAGAAGTATCGCCACCGGTCCTACCGTTACCATTGCCGGCATCGTATTCGATTTGAATTCATGCTTTGATCTTTTCTTCATCATCGGCACTCCTTTCGTATAGATCACTTTTATGCAAGCTTGATCTCATCCAAAGCCTTAAAGATCTTGTAACTGTCATTATGAATGAGCACTCCGTCTTCAGGCTCCCAGTACGGATATATCCTGCTTCCTATAGTCGGTAGCTCCTGACCTGATAATCTTTCTATCTTAAGCTCGTTTCCGTTTGGAAGTGAAACTATGCATTTAAGCACTGAACCCACATATATAAAGTCTTTGACCACTGCAACAAGCTCAAATCCCTCATGCGGCTTTGTGTCAAATCTCATGTTCTCAGGTCTTACCGAAACTGTTGCATATTCAAGTATTGAAAAACTCTTATCACATTTAACTCTTACCGCACCATTTTCAAGTGTAACAGTTGCGATCCCGTCCGTGATACTGGTCACACATCCGTCGTAGATATTTGTCTCTCCTATAAAGGTTGCGACAAATCTCGTTGCAGGATGCTCATATATGTCCTTGGGACAGGCCAGCTGATCAACAACACCGTCATGCATTATGGCTATCCTGTCACTCATGGTGAGTGCCTCTTCCTGATCATGCGTTACATATATAAATGTGATATTTAACTTCTTTTGCAGTCTCTTAAGCTCAAGCTGCATCTGCTTTCTAAGCTTCAGATCCAGTGCTCCCAAAGGTTCATCGAGCAGAAGGACTCTCGGTCTGTTTATAAGTGCTCTTGCTATCGCTACCCTCTGCTTCTGACCGCCGGACAACTGACTGGGATATCTGTTCTCAAAACCGGTGAGCTGAACCATATCCATCATCTCAAGGACTCTCTGTCTAATCTCATCCTTTGGCACCTTTTTCATCTTTAAGCCATATGCTATGTTGTCGAATATAGTCTTATGCGGAAACAGTGCATATGTCTGAAATACTGTATTAACGTTTCTTTCAAAAGGCTCCTTTTCCTCTATAGACTCTCCTTCAACCTTGATGGATCCCGTTGTCGGTTCCTCAAAGCCTGCTATCATTCTTAACGTTGTTGTCTTTCCGCAGCCGGATGAGCCAAGGAGAGTAAGGAATTCGCCTTCATCAACAGTTATGTTTAAGTCCTTTACCACATGGTTCGTACCATATAATTTGTTTACACCTGATAATTCTACTATTGTTCCCATGTGAACACCTCCGCCTACAGTGCCTTGACACCTCTCTCGCCTGTACGAATCCTGATAGCGTCTTCAATGTTTCTGATAAATATCTTTCCGTCTCCGACATGATCTGTCGCACATACCTCACGAATGTTCATTATCACCTTTTCAACATCCTTATCAGCCACCACCACTTCAACCTTGATCTTGGGAAGCAGGTTGATCGTGGTCTTAAGCCCCTTGATCTCATTTACAGTTCCTTCAGAGGATCCTTTCTGAGTGCCGCATCCCATTGCTGTTGACAGTGTCATACCGCCGCAGTGAACTTTATCTAGAACATCCTTAACATCTTCCAACTTTTCCGGTCTGATAATGATAATTAACTCTTTCATGTCTGTATCCTCCTATAAAGGCTTTATACTTGCTTGAAATGAAACAAGGGAACTGTGCCAAGCCAGCTCCCTTGCTAAATATCCTTCGCAATATGTTTTTGATATGAGTACTATAAATCAATGTCTTTGCCATTTCAACTAATCAAAATAGCCATTTTCATACTACTTTTTAAGTAGTTTTAATCCTTTTCCCTAATCATTTTGAAAAGTCCGACCCTGTTATTTATACCTAATTTTCGGTACAGGTTTAAAATATGCTTCTTAAGAGTATTCTCTGATATCACCAGTGAATCACATATCGTTACATTATCTCTTCCTTCCATAAGAAGCCTTAGAATAGTCTCTTCTCTGCGTGTGAGTCCGTATTTTTCCGTTGCTCCCGCAACCGAGAGTTTCTCACTTATCAGGTTTCCGCTCTTCTTTTGCTGATACAGCCTGAAGGCCAGATGATCCTTTAAAAGATCCAGGATAAAAATATCATCATAAACGAAATCATCCTTACCTATCGTTCTGTAGAAAGTTATCACACCGACAAACTCTTTTTTTCTTGCAAGCACCATCTGCAAAGAATAATGCCACTTGTTTGTCTTATACACTTTCTTGTAATAATCGGTCTCTACTCTTTTGGAATCATCTATAATGTCAGTCTCTCTGTATATGAGAGTTTTTCCGCTATAAAGGATCCCGCGGCTGTAATCTATCTCATCATAGGCGATCGACATATCCTCCTCACAGTTAAACAAAACCGGGGATACGAGTTTGTTTTCTCCGTCCGGAGAAGCCAAAAGGAAATCAGCACTGTCATAATCTATCAGCATCTTCATCTGCTCAAGAAACTGTTCGCGCATCTCATCGATATTACTCATTGTATAGATTTTGTATATGATACTGTTTAGGAGTATCCAGTCATTGGTATCCAAAGTTCTCATAAGCATATCCTCCTAAAAAAACAAGGCATCCTGCTATACGCAAAACGCCTTTGTCTGCAAATAAAAACGGGAGCTCACATATCGCGAACTCCCTTGTTCATATTAATGATTTATCATAATGATTTTATTTTGTCAACAAAAATCCCCTCTATGAAGTAATGTCATGATCTGTCTGTCAACTAAATAAGTATAAATATAATCCGAATGAGTGATTGTTTTATATCACATGTAAAACTAGAATGCAATCATATCAAAGATATACGGGAGGTGGCTTTATGAAGAGTCTGATCGCTACTGTTTTTGTTACGGTATATTACATATTGAATTATACAAAATCCATCCCCATCATATACAAGGCGATAACGACCAAAGAGACAGATGACTATTCCCTTACTTCTATAGCCATTGCTTACATTGCCAATGTGTCCTGGGTGATATACATCGCTCTTACACTCCAGTCCGTTGTGGTTTATATAGGTACGTTTGTCGACTGGTTATTACTGACCACGGTTGATCTTTTCATCCTGTATTACAGATTCAAACACAAAGATCACTCAGCTACCTGTAATTGATAAGCCCCAATCCCGCAAGACATACCACTATTCCAATAACTTTATTCCACGTTATGGATTCATGATATATCCCAAGGCCAACAAAGATAAGAACAACAGCAACTATTGCTGCCTGTACGATCTGAGCCGTACTTACCGGCCATCCTGCTTTAAACGCATATATGAATCCGACCTCTAATCCCACTACAGACAGTCCCAATACAAACGGCGCCCAGTTTGCTTTATGATATTCCTGAATGATGTTCACATCTTTGTTTATCACGATATAGAAAACAAATGCCACCATGGCACCTATAAGATAAGTGATAGTCAGTGACGCAAACGGATTCATTCCATCAGGTACAGACTTCGCACTCACCTGATAAAACACATTGGATAATACGATCAGAATAAGAGGCCATATATAATTGATCATAGCTTTACCTTTCTTTACACTGTCTTACAAACTCTTCAAATATCTTCTTACTGTTTTCATCATTCCTGTATGAGAATTCGGGATGCCACTGAAGCGCCCATACAAATCTCTTACCGGGAATCTCGATCGCTTCTGTTATACCGTCCTCAGATACAGCCATGCTTTTAACGCCTTCGGCTTTTTGTTTTATAGCCTGATGATGATAACTGTTCACCTGGATCGATCTCATATTTAACAGTCTGTAAAGTCCGCTGTCTTCATTTATACTCACTCTGTGAACAGGAACATCGTACGGCGGGGACTGATGATGTTCAATATATGACAGACGCTGGGTTGGAAGATCCTGATAAAGTGTCCCTCCAAGAAATACATTTAAAAACTGTATACCTCTGCATATGCCAAGGATCGGGAGGTCTGATTCCAAAGCCTGATCAAGCAGCTCCTTTTCCATCTTATCACGCTCTTCACATATATACCCACACTCAGCGACAGGTGTCTCTTTATAAAGTGCAGGATCAACATCATGACCTCCTGTTAAGAGTATCCCCTGTACAGTATTGAGTAATTGTCCTATCGTTTCCTTATCATCTGTAAGTGGAAGCATTAAAGGAATACCGCCTGCTTCTTTTATACCATCCATATAACCCGGCAGCATCCATAAGCTGTCTTTCTTTTCATCCACCAGTGGTACTATTCCAATGATCGGTCTCATATATCTCCTCCAAACAAAAAAGCAAAAGCACCCATTTGGCGCCTTTGCCTTTCGATAATACTAACACAAGTGCAAACATTTATCTACATACTTCTAATATTAATTTTCGTATATTTTGATCATATGAAGTTAAATATATCATCCATACTGATCTATTTCAACATTTAATATACCCGGTTTCTTTAATCCTCCGATATGGATTATGGCTCCTTCTATTCGTCTGTAAAGGTTGTTTACTCATCCGTTCGTGTTACCTTGACAGACTCATATCCGGAGCTGATGATAGCCAAGAGGATTAAGGATATGAGTGATCATATTCATTCATTACTATTAACAGTGTCGTAATACAAAAGCTTTATAAGAGCATGGTGGTAACTAAATCGATGTGCTATTCTTAGAATTCAAGAAGATGTTTTGGAGAATTATTCACATAGACAAAATATATATGTTTAATCAATAATAAATCTACTAATCTGCCTTGATTGTGAAATTTTGACGTGTAATAATAGTATCATGAAGAAATGAGGCAAAAGATTTATATAAGCTTTTGATGTTGGTAATACTTGTAAAAACAAATCGAGCAATAAGGATCATTGTTATTTCTTTTATGCCTTATATCATCAAAAAAGTATTTAAGACTGCATGACATTCGAAAAGAATGTCATTTTATTTCCACAGTAAATGTACAGATCTGACACAGATCGATACCTTTTATTTGGAACATCATCATGTTAATATGTTATTGTAAACGATCAGGACATTTAGTGACTGATCTTTTTTATTCAAGACTATTGTATCGATATTTTGTTAATAACGTGTTAATTTGAATGCCTTTTTTTGAATGATCCAGTGTGATATTATGTTATTGTAAAAGATCCGACATCATGGCTCGATGATATCTTCAGGAATGATGTAGTCGACACCCAAAAGGAATACACGTGGAATAAGATGGGAATAAGACGGTCACTTTTTTCCAAACATACATGTTACAATGATATCATAAGAATCTTTTAAAGACTCCGGCAACGAAGGACCGGTAAACCTAATTGGTACCAAACCGATACCCTGATGAGTATTGCTTTTAGTTACATCCGTGTTAACATGTTAATATAAACAACGTGCAGATCATCCATGATACTTTATATGATTTTAGAATCACTCGGCTATATTTATAGAATAACACGGTTATATTTATACCTTTTACAGGGAGGCACATCGTGCTAAGATGGTATCATAAACAAGCATAAAGATCTCCTTACGGCATCTTTACAGATGTCTTTTTTAATGTTCTTATTGATGACATCAGTCAGGTAATTCCACAGTAAGAACATTTTTTAATGTATATGATGAGTGAACCAAACATGCTATTCTGGTATTGCAGAAAGAATATAAAACAGATGATGAAGCGGTCATACCATATGCCGTATCTATCATCCATCCTGCTCTTACAGGGCTCATTATAACGTTAGTCAACACACCTGTTTTCTTAAGACATCTATTGTGGATGTCTTTTTTTGTTGTCATTTACATGCATGTTTATGAGCGTGTTTTTTGAGCCTGTAAACCAGGGTAAATTTCATTTTTCAGTAATCGCAAGCATAGCAACTGTATATACACAGTTGCAAGATGTCAGCTAAAAAGCTGCCATGATTTTTGGGGTAACCCCAAACCCT
>CADAPR010000017.1 GCA_902789785.1 uncultured Lachnospiraceae bacterium | reverse complement strand
TACATCCCTGCAGTAAAACCCCAGATAGCGATGTACGAACAGTTCGGAATGCCCGGGCTTGAAGCATTCGACAAGACTGTAAGATACTGCAAGCAAAAAGGCCTTGTTGTCATCGGAGACATAAAGAGAGGCGATATCGGTTCTACTTCGACTGCGTATGCGATAGGTCATCTGGGTTCGGTAAAGATCGGCTCAACAGTCTGCAAAGGCTTTGATGAGGACTTTGTCACGGTTAATCCGTATCTTGGAAGCGACGGAGTAAAGCCTTTCATAGAAGTCTGCAAGGAAGAAAAGAAAGGTATCTTTGTTCTTGTAAAGACATCAAATCCCAGCAGCGGAGAATTCCAGGATCAGCTCATCGGAAACAGAAAGCTGTTTGAACTTGTGGGTGAAAAAGTCAACGAGTGGGCAGGTGAATGCATGGGAGACGAGTACTCTTATGTAGGAGCGGTAGTCGGTGCAACATATCCCGAAGAAGGAAAACTGATGAGGGAAGTTATGCCAAAGAGTTTCATACTCGTACCAGGCTACGGCGCCCAGGGAGGAAAGGGCAAGGATCTTGTACACTTCTTCAACAAGGACGGACTTGGAGCGATCGTAAACTCAAGCCGCGGAATAATAGGAGCATATCAGCAGCAACAGTATGCTTCATATGGAGAAGAAGGCTATGCGGATGCGGCTCTTGCAGCTGTAAAGGCAATGAAGGAAGATATAGCACAGGCACTTGGCTGATTACGAAAGGATATATATTATGGAAGCTTATAAACAGGAATTTGTTGATTTCATGCTCGACTGCGGCGTTTTGAAGTTCGGGGATTTTACATTAAAGAGCGGCAGAAGATCGCCGTTTTTCATGAATGCCGGACTCTATGTCACAGGCTCTCAGCTTACAAAGCTGGGAGAATACTATGCCAAAGCGATACATGACAAGTACGGCGATGATTTTGATGTTTTATTCGGTCCCGCTTACAAGGGCATACCGTTAAGCGTTGCAACGACAATGGCATACTCAAGGCTGTACGGAAAAGAGATCAGATACTGCTCTAACAGAAAAGAAGCAAAGGATCACGGTGATGCTGGCATTTTGCTGGGAAGCCCCATAAAGGACGGTGACAGGATAGTTGTAATAGAAGATGTTACAACATCGGGAAAATCCATGGAAGAGACTATACCGATAGTCAAGGCGCAGGGCGATGTAAAGATAATAGGCCTCATGGTCTCTTTAAACAGATGTGAGAAAGGTAAGGGCGACAAGGGTGCACTCGATGAGATAAAGGACCTTTACGGCTTTGAGACAGGGGCTATCGTATCAATGAAGGAAGTCGTTGAATATCTTACTCAAAAGAAGATCATTGACGATGAGCTTAAGGCAAGGATAGATTCGTACTATAAAGAGTACGGAGTATGATATGGCAAAGAAGTACATATTTACAGATAAAAATCATTCACCGCAGGCCATAATGTCTTCGGTGCTGGGACTCATAGCCGATGTAGCGCTCGGATATGCGATATACTCCACCTATATACTCGGCGGGATAGCCACTGAGCGTCTTGGAGGGACGGGAGCAGTCATTCTTTTGTTTGCGACTGTCGGACTTATACTCGGATATATATCAAAGTCAAGAGCGGATGAGTTCCATCTGTTTTCTTATATAGGTATAGTTTTGAATCTTGCGGCACTTTTGGGAGTCAGTATGGTACTATATGCCGGAGCGTACTGGGTGTAATGAGTTACAGTTATAAGAGAATATTTGATAATGAAGATCTAGAATACTTGATGGAGAGACACGAGCTGGCTATGGAGAGGATAGGCTCGATCTGTGACAAATGCGAGACAGACGATGCATATTATCCGTATTTTAATCAGGCAGCTCTGTTTTTGCGTTCGGTGGACGGGATCCTTTTGTCTGCTATAGAAGGATCTTTTTTCAAGACTTCGGTAAACAGACGTATCCAGGCAAACAAGGATCTGTATATAGAACTCAGACCAAGATACTATGAAAACAGCTACTTAAATCCGTCGTTTGCGGTAAGAAAACTGGGAAAAGAGTTCGGTCAGCTTTTGTCTGCGATATATGCGGAACTAAGAAGCTGCATCATATATGCTTATTCACAGAATCTTGAACAGGTTCTCATAAGAGAGGAACTCTTTTTAGAGATCTATTACATGTTTGTCGAAGCAAAGTCAGAGGGCGGCAAGGCGCCTAATTTTGAAAGTGTCAAAGAGACATTTAAGAGCTTTGCCTTTGATTATCTTGACATCATGCTCGCAGATTCCCTGGGAGATTCATTTGCAAACACTGAGAGTCTTCCAAAGGCGATAGTTATGGAGGCTGACCTTGGCGACAGCGATTATCTGTATGACTACGGCGAGTATATATCCGATACGGAGCTTTCAATGGCCACATTTATGGCTACATTAAGCGATGATGATATAGACAGGATGGCATATACGTTTACCGAAGGATACAGATTGGGATTCATTGCAACAGGCAAGGATATTTCGATCAAAAAGACGGTTGAGATAAGATATTTTCTGGGTTTTGAAAGAGTTGTGAGAAAAGCTGTTCAAAACTTTAAGGATATGGGTCTTGATGCGATCATACATTATTCTTCACCGAGCTTTATGCTTTCAAGGAGTGTAATAAAGAGAGGCATAGAGAGCACATCTATAAACAGGCAGTTTGACAGCGATCATGAGTATGACAAGGTTTTTTACTTTGATCATGCGTTTATGGAAAGAAAGCTTGAAAGCTATCGCGACTGCCTTGATAAGATCAAGGATATGGCAGCCGTGTACGGCGGTCCTGCCTGCATAGAAAGCTTTGGAGAAAAGCCGTTCACTCCTGTTAAGAAGAATGAAAAGACATCAGCCGATGCTCAGGCTAAAAAACTGTTCACGCAATACAGTGGAAGAGCAGGAGAGATATTAAACAGATATGTCAAAGGCGAGGAGAGGAGCTTTACCATTATCGCATTCCCGACACCTGCGATAGGTGAAAGATTTGAAGATATATTCAGAGAGACGATAAATATCAATACGCTAAACTATGAACTGTACAGGGATATGCAGCAGATAATCATAGATACTCTCGATAAAGCTGACTACGTTCATGTTCTTGGAAGAAACGGCAACAGGACTGACATAAAGGTACAATTGGTTGACATAACTAACCCTGATAAAGAGACCAAGTTTGAAAACTGTGTTGCAGATGTCAACATTCCGGTAGGAGAGGTATTCACATCTCCGAGACTTGAGGGTACGAACGGTATCCTACATGTCAAAGAAGTATTTTTAAACGGTATTCAATTCGTCGATTTGACACTAGAATTTAAGGACGGAATAATAGATAATATAACTTGTGGTAATTATGAGGATGAAGAGGAATGCAAGAAGTTTATCGACACATATCTTCTGTTCAATCATGATACGTTACCGCTTGGCGAGTTTGCGATAGGAACAAATACCGTCGCATACAAAGCAACAAAAACATACGGGCTTGATTCTATCATGCCGATACTGATCGCAGAAAAGACGGGACCGCATTTTGCTGTCGGAGATACATGCTATTCTCATGAAGAGGATGTTGACACCTTTAATCCAAACGGCAAGAGAATAGTGGCCAAGGAGAACAGCTTCTCCGCAAAGAGAAAGACTGATCCTCAGGCGGCATACTTTAACTGCCATACCGACATCACGATACCGTATGATGAACTGGGAAGCCTTTGTGCGATCACAGATAAAAAAGAAGAGATATTCATCTTAAAGGACGGCAGATTTGTCCTTGAGGGACTTGAGAAACTCAACGAGCCTTTGGATGAATTAAGTGTTGATTAAAGAAAAGGAGTAAGATTATGCCACAGGTAGGAATAGTAATGGGAAGCGATTCTGATATGCCGATCATGGCAAAGGCTGCAGAGATGCTTGACAGATTCGGCATCACATATGATATGAACATCATATCTGCACACAGAGAGCCTCAGGAGTTTTTTAACTATGCAAACAGCGCAGAAAAAAGAGGATACAAGGTCATCATCGCAGGCGCGGGGATGGCAGCTCATCTTCCCGGCATGTGTGCAGCGATCTTTCCGATGCCCGTTATAGGAATCCCTATGCATACAACTAGCCTTGGAGGAAAGGATTCACTCTACTCCATAGTTCAGATGCCCAGCGGTATTCCCGTGGCAACAGTTGCGATAAACGGCGGAGCAAATGCAGGCATACTTGCCGCAAAGATCCTTGCCACAAGCGATGAGGCATTGCTTAAAAAATTAAAGGATTACAAGGAAGAGCTGAGAGAGCAGGTCGGAGCCAAGGATGCAAAGCTCTCTGAAGTAGGATATAAGAATTACAATAAATAAACAGTAAAAGGAGAATATTATGGATTACAAAAAGGCCGGAGTTGATATTGAGGCAGGCTACAAGTCAGTCGAGCTTATTAAGGCATTTGTCAAGGAGACAGACAGACCTGAGGTGATCGGAGGTCTTGGTGGTTTTGCAGGTGCTTTTTCCATGGAGAAATTCAAGAGCATGGAAAAGCCCACACTCGTTTCCGGAACGGATGGCTGCGGAACAAAAGTCAAGCTCGCATTTTTAATGGACAAGCATGATACTATCGGAATAGATGCGGTTGCGATGTGTGTAAATGATATCGTATGCGGCGGCGGTGAACCTTTATTCTTTTTGGATTATATAGCATGCGGCAAGAACTATCCCGAAAAGATAGCGGCCATCGTTAAAGGTGTTGCCGAAGGCTGCAAGCAGGCAGGATGTGCGCTTATCGGAGGAGAGACAGCGGAACATCCCGGTTTAATGCCTGAGGATG
The DNA here is from genome assembly GCA_902789785.1 of uncultured Lachnospiraceae bacterium. Taxonomy (GTDB): domain Bacteria; phylum Bacillota; class Clostridia; order Lachnospirales; family Lachnospiraceae; genus Colinaster. Next base: position 13,650 of record CADAPR010000017.1, on the reverse strand, counting down.
AATACGATCTTGCTGGATTTGCGGTAGGAATAGTTGATGAAAAGGATATAATCACCGGAAAGGATCTGAAAGCAGGCGATGTTCTGATCGGACTTGCATCTACAGGTGTTCACAGCAACGGATTCTCTCTTGTGAGAAAGGTCTTTGAAATGACAAAGGAAAGCCTTGACACATATTATGAAGAACTTGGCGCAAAGCTTGGAGATGTGCTTATCGAACCCACACGCATATATGTTAAGGCACTAAAGGCTGCAGCAGATGCAGGAGTTAAACTAAAGGCATGCAGCCATATTACAGGCGGAGGCTTCTATGAAAATGTACCCCGTATGCTAAAAGAGGGTACACATGCGAACATAAAGAAGGATTCATATCCCGTGCCTCCAATATTTGATCTTATGAAAAAGAAGGCTGATCTTGACGAGGACATGATGTACAACACGTTCAACATGGGTCTTGGAATGGTTATAGCCGTTGATAAGGCTGATGTCGATGCAGCGATAAAGGCATTTGAATCTGCCGGTGACAAGGCTTATGTTGTCGGAGAGATAACAGAAGGAGAAAAGGGAGTAACCTTATGCTAGACATAGTTGTATGTGTGTCGGGAGGAGGAACCAACCTTCAGGCTATCATAGACAAGATTAAGAGCAAAGAGATAACAAATGCCAGGATAAAAGCGGTGATCTCAAACAATTACGGCGTAAAGGCGCTTGAAAGAGCACAAAATGCCGGGATCGATGCAAAGGTAGTATCACCCAAGGATTATGAGAACAGAGATTTATTCAACAAGGCATTGCTTGAAACGGTAAAGGAATATGAACCCGGTCTTGTTGTGCTTGCGGGATTTCTTGTAAACATCCCTGAGCAGTTTGTTAAGACATTCAAAAACAGGATAATTAATATTCATCCGTCACTCATACCGTCATTTTGCGGTGTCGGCTACTACGGACTCAAGGTGCACGAAGCAGTCCTTGCAAGAGGAGTAAAGGTTACAGGTGCGACAGCGCATTTTGTAGACGAGGGAACGGATACAGGACCGATCATATTGCAGAAGGCGGTTGAAGTATTACCTGATGACACGCCAAAGACTCTTCAGTTAAGAGTGATGCAGCAGGCAGAGTGGGAGATACTTCCGAAAGCGATCGATCTTTTCGCAAACGGAAAAATAAAAGTCTCTGATTCAAAGGTTGAGATAGGGTAAGGAGGATAGTGTGAAAGTACTTATTGTTGGTGGCGGCGGCAGAGAGCATGCCATAGCCGTGAGCATGAAAAAGAGCAAGAGAGTTGACAAGTTATACTGTGTGCCGGGAAATGCTGGTATAGCACAGATAGCTGAGTGCGAACCTTCCATAGGAGTTATGGAGTTTGACAAGATAGTATCCTATGCAAAAAAGATACAGCCTGATCTTATATTTGTCGCACCCGATGATCCGCTCGTGGGGGGACTTGTAGATGTACTTGAAGCCGAGGGATTCAGGACCTTCGGACCCAGAAAGAATGCTGCGATCCTAGAGGGAAGCAAGGCCTTCTCCAAGGATCTTATGAAAAAATACAATATTCCGACAGCAGCTTACGAGACATTTGATGATGCAAACAAGGCTATTGAGTATCTTGAAAGCGCTCAGATGCCTATAGTTCTAAAAGCTGACGGCCTTGCACTCGGCAAAGGTGTTCTTATCTGCAATACTCTAGAGGAAGCAAAGGCCGGAGTAAAGGAGATAATGCTAGATAAGCACTTTGGCGATTCAGGAAACAAGATGGTCGTTGAAGAGTTCATGACTGGCAGAGAGGTTTCAGTACTGTCGTATGTTGACGGAAAGACAATAAAGACAATGACATCGGCTCAGGACCACAAGAGAGCGCTTGACGGTGATCAGGGATTAAACACCGGAGGCATGGGTAATTTCTCTCCCAGTCCTTTCTATACAAAGGAAGTAGACGATTTCTGTAAAAAGTATATATACCAGCCAACCGTTGATGCTATGGCAGCGGAAGGAAGACCTTTTAAGGGGATCATCTTCTTTGGCCTCATGCTAACAGAAAAAGGACCAAGAGTTCTTGAATACAATGCACGTTTCGGAGATCCCGAGGCACAGGTTGTACTCTGCAGACAGAAGAATGATATAATGGATGTTATAGATGCCTGCATAGACGGTACACTTGATAAGATAGATCTTCAGTTTGAAGACAATGCTGCCGTATGTGTTGTCCTTGCGAGTGAAGGATATCCCGTTTCATATGAAAAAGGCAAGGTCATAAAGGGCCTTGAGAACTTTGAGGGCAAGGAAGGATATTACTGTTTCCATGCCGGAACAAAGGAAAAAGATGGACAAATAGTGACAAATGGTGGTAGAGTATTAGGCGTGACGGCTGTAGGCAGCGATCTTAAGGATGCAAGGCAAAAGGCCTATGAAGCTACCAAGTGGGTCACATTTGACAATAAATACATGAGAAGTGATATTGGCAAAGCAATAGATGAGGTGGAAAGGAATTAGAAATATGAGATTTGGTAAAGCAGTTAAAGGGTTGCTTGTTGCAACGATCGTAACGGCGTCACTATATATCGGTGCTTTTGGAAGCATGGCAGCCGGAACCTGCAAGGTATCGGCAGATGCGGCCAAGATAAGACAGTCAGCCAGTACATCCGCTGAAGTGGTAGGAAGTACAGTCAAGGGAAGCAAACTCGATGTTTTATCTTCTACAAAGGATGGAAGCGGCTATACCTGGTACAAGGTATATGTTGACGGAAATACTACAGGTTATATCAGAGCCGATCTTGTCACAGATGTAGACGGTGATATAAAGACAGAATCATCATCTTCTTCCTCATCAGAAACAACCGAGACAAAGAAGAGCGAAGAGACTACTCAGACAGAAACTGTTACGGAAGTAGTTACAACAACTGTTGAAGCATGTGAATTCACAAGCGGAACAACAACTGATTCAGTCAGTGTAAGAGAAGGGGCTTCAACAAAATCGAATAAGAAAGCCACAGCTCCCGCGGGGCAGGCTCTTTCCATAACAGGACAGGCAAACGGAAGTGATGGAAAGGTATGGTATCAGATAAGCTACGGCGATGTGAACGGATTCATAAGATCAGATTACGTCAATACATCGACAGAATCTGAAGATACGGGCGAAGCGGAGGTTGATACCGAGACTGAAGAGCCTGAAGAAACCGAGATGGAAGCTGATCTTCCGGTTTCTGCTCCCAACAGCGATTATGAACTGAAATATGAACCGAACAACGAAGGCGTTGATACATGGTACTTATATGATCATATCAAGGGAACCAGACAGAGCATAGACAACATCAATGCCGTTATGCAGCAGAGCCAGGCAGCAGAGAGTTCAGATGCCGGAGATGCTTCAAAGTATAAAAAGATCGTTATCATCATGGGTATCGTTATACTGTTCCTTGTGATCGCGGTTTCTATCCTTCTTTTCAAACTCAGGGATTCATATGAAGACTGGGAGGATGATGAAGACGATGAGGCTTATGAAGATGAAATGCCACAGCGTCCGGTAAGAAAGGCAACACCCGCACCGGCACCTGTAGTCGAGGATGAACCCAACGATGATGATATAAAGATCGTCACAAAGAAGGGCAAACCCAAAAAGGCATCTGCCATTACCAAACCTTCAAAGGCATTGCAGGATGACAGGAAGGAAGCTTGGCAGTCAAAGAATTTCCTCGACATCGATGATGACATGGAATTCGAGTTTTTAGATATTGATAAGTAAGTGATCATATATATGCATTCAGGGTTATGACCTTGGATGCATAATCACTATATAATAGGAATTATCAGCATGAAAGAATATACCGAAAGTGCAAAAACTGCATTAAAGCATGCAAAAAGATATGCAAAGACTCTTCATCAGTCATATGTGGGAACAGAACATCTTCTCATGGGACTCATAAAGGAAAATGAAGGCTTGGCAGCAAAGGTTTTAACATCAAACGGAGCAAAGCTTGAAACCGTGGAGGAGCTTGTAAGGGATTTTGTCGCTCCCGATACTGCTTTGCCTGTAGCGGAAAGAGACGGATACTCTCCGAGAGCCGTAAAGGTTTTAGAGGAAGCAGCTACTCAGGCAGACAGATTTAATTCCGCTGAGATAGGAACTGAGCACATCTTGCTCGCTATCATCAAGGAAGGCGAGAATGTTGCTGCCAGACTGCTCATAACAATGGGAGTCAATCTGCCGAAGATATATGCCGAAACACTTGTATCAATGGGAGAAGACGGCAATCTGTACAAAGAGGATCTTCCTATAAAGGCATCAAAGAAGAACGGAACTTCAATGCTTGCTCAATACAGCAGAGATCTCACTGAACTTGCCAGGTCAGGCAAGCTCGATCCGGTAATCGGAAGAGAAACCGAGATCCAGAGAATGATCCAGATACTAAGCAGAAGGACAAAGAACAATCCCTGCCTTGTGGGTGAACCAGGAGTAGGTAAGACTGCGATCGTTGAAGGACTTGCACAAAGGATCGTTGCCGGAGAAGTTCCCGATACTGTAAAAAATAAAAGAGTTCTGACTTTAGATCTTTCCGGTATGGTGGCAGGATCCAAGTACAGAGGAGAGTTTGAAGAGAGAATAAAGAAAGTCATGAAGGAAGTCATTGAGGACGGAAATGTATTTCTCTTCCTTGATGAACTGCATACTCTTATAGGTGCCGGCGGAGCTGAAGGCGCTATAGATGCGTCAAATATCTTAAAACCCAGTCTTAGCAGAGGCGAGATACAGCTGATCGGTGCGACAACTCTTGCAGAGTACAGAAAGTATGTTGAAAAGGATGCCGCTCTTGAGAGGCGTTTCCAGCCCATCACTGTAGAGGAGCCTACAGAAGAGGAAGCGATACGAATATTAAATGGCATTGCACATAAATATGAGGAGCATCATAAGGTAAAGATTACGGAGGATGCCATTGAAAGTGCTGTAAGATTATCGGCAAGATATATCAATGACAGAAATCTGCCCGATAAGGCGATCGATCTTATAGATGAGGCTTCCAGTGCCGTAAGGCTTCGTACAGCCAATACATCGGCTAAGCTCAATGAGCTTGTAGAAGAGATCAAAAAGACAGATTCTCTTATAGAGCAGGCAATAAAGGTCGAGGCTTTCGCTGAAGCGGGTGAGCTCAAAAGGAGTGAAGACGAGCTCATTAAAAAACTTGACAAGATGAGAGCCAAAGAGATCAAGCAGGCCTCAAGAAAAGAATATATCGTTGGCGAGGATGAGATAGCTGAGGCAGTTGCAGCCTGGACAAAGATACCGGTATCCAAATTAAATGAAAAAGAGGCTGACAGACTGTTAAGATTAGAGAGCATACTTCATAAGAGGGTAGTTGGACAAAACGAAGCAGTTGAAGCTATTTCCAGGGCGATGAGAAGAGGCAGGGTAGGATTGCAGGATCCTAAGAGACCGATAGGATCGTTCTTATTCCTAGGCCCCACCGGTGTAGGTAAGACAGAGCTTTCCAAGGCACTGGCTGAGGCTATGTTTGGTTCGGAGGATGCCCTTATCCGTGTTGATATGTCAGAGTATATGGAAAGTCATTCCGTATCAAAGATGATAGGCTCGCCTCCGGGATACGTCGGACATGATGACGGAGGACAGCTTTCAGACAAGGTCAGACAGAATCCGTACAGTGTTGTTCTTTTTGATGAGATAGAGAAAGCACATCCGGATGTATTCAATATCCTCCTTCAGGTACTCGATGACGGACATATAACAGATTCAAAGGGCAGAAAGGTTTCCTTCAAGAATACTGTCATCATCATGACCAGCAATGCGGGCGCCATGAGGATAATGGAACCTAAGAATCTTGGATTTGCCAGCAAGTCTGATGAACAGAAAGACTATGAGAAGATGAAGGATGCGGTGATGGATGAGGTCAAGAAAATGTTCAAGCCCGAGTTCATAAACCGTATAGATGATATCATGGTATTCCATGCCTTGACCAAGGATGACATGAATGAGATAGTTACGTTGCTGTCAAAGAACCTTATAGACAGATGCAAAGATCAGATGAACATAGATCTAAACATCAGCCATGCCGTTAAAAAGTATATAGTAGACAAGCATACAAATCTTAAAATGGGCGCCAGACCGTTAAAGAGAGCGATACAGACAGAGATCGAGGATGCACTGGCTGAACAGATACTGAGCAAGATAATAAAGCCCGGAGATAAAGTCAAGGTCGGACTCAAGGATAAAAAGATCTTGTTTACAAAAAATTAACACTTTTTATTCTTCAAATCAGTTATAATTTAATTGTAAGTAATCGGCATAAAATATGTCGAATGGAGGACGCAGAATGGCAGCAAATTTAATAAACATCGAGAGCGACAACTCTTTGAGCTTTGGTGATTACAGTCTTAATGAAAAATCCAAAGCAGAGGACTTCCCTTATGAAGGCAACCTCATGAAGGTAAAGACTTTCAAGGAGATCACTAAGCTTGAAAAGAACGGCATGTTCGTCTATGAGTCGGTTCCGGGAACCAGCGTATACAACTTTACGGAGAACGCTGACGGAGTTGCATTTTTTGTTGAGGGTAACGCAGATGATGACGCTCAGATAACCGTAGGACTTGAAGATGAGACGGAATATGAAGTTATCGTCGATGATGTGAGTGTCGGAAAGGTAAAGACAAATCTTGGCGGAAAGCTGAATTTCAGTCTAGACCTGAGCGGCGGAAGAAAGAAAGTAGTTATAAAGAAATAAGAATAAAACAGGTGCCCATCTGTGAAAGCAGATGGGTACTGTTAGTTAAATACGGGAGTCATAATGGCTAAAAAAGACAGTACTGTGTATTTTTGCAATGAATGCGGCTATGAATCATCAAAGTGGATGGGACAGTGTCCTGCATGCAAGGCATGGAATACATTTGTTGAAGAAAAAGTTGATAAAAAGATACTTTCATCATCAGCTAAAAGAAACGAAGCAGGCTCAAAACCCGTATCATTATCGCAGATAAGTACGGATGAAGAGGAAAGAGAGATCATAGGCATTGAGGAACTGGACAGAGTGCTCGGAGGAGGAATTGTTTCGGGATCACTCACACTGGTCGGAGGAGATCCGGGCATTGGCAAGTCTACGCTTTTACTGCAGGTCTGCAAGATGCTTTCTGATAAGGGAAAAGAGGTTTTGTATGTTTCCGGCGAAGAGAGCCTAAGACAGATAAAGCTGAGAGCAGTGCGTATCGGTCAGATGAAGGATAACCTGAAACTGTTATGCGAAACAAACCTAGCTGCTATCGAAGAAGTCATTATTAAAACAAAGCCTGCCGTTGCCGTGATCGATTCCATACAGACAATGTATGATGAAGAGATCGGATCGGCACCGGGAAGCGTATCTCAGGTAAGAGAAGCAACTGCTGTACTGATGCGTATCGCAAAAGAACAGGGAGTGAGCGTATTTATCGTAGGACATGTGACAAAGGAAGGAACTGTTGCCGGACCGAGAGTACTTGAACACATGGTGGATACTGTTCTGTATTTTGAAGGTGACAGACATGCCAGCTACAGGATATTGAGAGCCGTTAAGAACAGATTCGGATCTACCAATGAGATAGGTGTATTCGAGATGAAAAATGACGGCCTTAATCAGGTCATCAACCCGTCTGAATTCATGCTAAACGGAAAGCCGCTTAATTCCAGCGGATCCATAGTATCTTGCTCGATGGAAGGTACAAGACCGATACTGATAGAGATACAGGCCCTTGTTTCAAGGACAAGTTTCGGATTTCCCAGAAGACAGTCCGCAGGAAGTGATACAAACAGACTTAATCTTTTAATGGCAGTCCTTGAAAAGAGACTGGATATGCCGCTTTCGGATCAGGATGCATATGTAAATATCGCAGGAGGCATAAAGATCAGTGAACCGGCAATAGATCTGGGGATAGTGATGGCGATAGTCTCAAGTTACAGAAACAAAGCTATCGATGACAAAACGATAGCTTTCGGAGAGGTTGGACTAAGCGGAGAGGTCAGAGCAGTTTCACAGGCAGGTGCAAGAGTGAGCGAAGCCAAGAAACTCGGCTTTGAGACATGTATAGTACCATTCGGATGTATCGATTCACTGAAAGACATAAAAGGCATCAAAATCATAGGTGTTAAAAACATCGCGCAGGCCATAGAGGCTATCTGAAAAATGTACTTGCATTATTCATTTTGCTTTGATATAATAGCGTTTGTTGAGCGAAAAGCTTGAACACAGGGGATTGGTCAAATGGTATGATAGGGGTCTCCAAAACCTTTGGTGGGAGTTCGATTCTCTCATCCCCTGCTTGACATTTCTTATGGAATGGTCGATAATACATTCAAATTATAGTAAAGCGTTGACGAGGACAGTAGCCCTGGGAAAGATCAAAGAGAGGGATGTCTAGGCTGAGAGCATCCTGATCGGAACCTTGTGTGAAGACCACCTCCGAGCGACCCCAATCCGGTCCGTATGCCTACGTTACAGGCAAATTGAGTGGTCCTTATTAAAGGGCAATATGGGTGGAACCGCGAACTTTAAGAAAGTATCGTCCCATACACAGATATGTGTATGGGATTTTTTATTTGAAAACTGAAAGGAGGACATAGTAATGAGTACGGTAATGTTAACGGATGGAAGCATCATCGAAGGTGAATCTAAAGAAGGCTTAAGGGTGATAAGACATACATGCTCGCATGTAATGGCTGAGGCCGTAAAGAGACTTTTTCCTGAGGCAAAGCTTGCTATAGGACCTGCCATCGATGATGGATTTTATTATGATTTCGATGTTCCAAATCCTTTTTCTAGAGAGGATCTTGATAACATTGAAGCAGAAATGAAAAAGATAATCAAAGAGGGTAACAAGCTGGAACGTTTTGAACTTCCCAGACAGGAAGCGATAAAGTTCATGGAAGAAAAGGGCGAGCCTTACAAGGTTGAGCTTATCAATGACCTTCCAAAAGACGCTGTAATAAGCTTTTACAGCCAGGGTGAAGGATTTACGGATCTTTGTGCAGGACCTCATCTTTCAAGCACAAGAGCGATAAAGGCTTATAAGCTCATTTCTTCTTCAATGGCATACTGGAGAGGCGATTCAAACAAGGCAAGACTTCAGCGTATATACGGTACGGCTTATACGAACAAGGAAGATTTAAAGGCTCATCTTGACAGACTTGAAGATATCAAGATGCGTGATCATAATAAGCTCGGACGTGAAATGGAACTGTTCACGACTGTTGATGTAATAGGACAGGGACTTCCGCTTCTGATGCCCAAGGGTGCAAAGATGATCCAGAAGATGCAGAGATGGATCGAGGATCTTGAAGACAGAGAGTGGGGCTATGTTCGTACAAAGACTCCTTACATGGCAAAGTCTAATCTGTATAAGCTTTCAGATCACTGGTTCCACTACAAGGACGGAATGTTCGTCCTTAACGATGATCTTATGAGTGATGAGGATGCACATGAGGATCAGAAGCTTTACGGTGATCCTGATGTTGCAATGAAGAATGCCCAGGAGCATGTATATACTGATGACAAGGGAAGAGAAGTAATGGCTCTTCGTCCAATGACATGTCCTTTCCAGTATTTTGTATACAAGGCAAAACAGCACAGTTACCGTGATCTGCCTTATCGTATGGGTGAGACGTCTACACTGTTTAGAAATGAGGATTCCGGTGAGATGCACGGTCTTACGAGAGTAAGACAGTTTACGATCTCAGAAGGTCATCTTATCTGTACTCCCGGTCAGATCGCAGACGAGTTCAAAAACTGTGTAAAGCTTGCTAAATACTGCCTGACGACACTCGGAGTCGAGGATGAAGTAACCTATCGTATGAGCAAGTGGGATCCAAACAATCCGGACAAGTATCTCGGAACAGCAAAGGACTGGGATGTTGTTCAGGATAAGATGCGTGAGATCCTTGATGATATCGGACTTGAGTATACGGAAGAAGACGGTGAGGCTGCATTCTACGGACCGAAGTTAGATATACAGGCAAAGAACGTATATGGAAAAGAAGATACGATGATAACGATACAGCTCGATATGTTCTTAGCTGAGCGTTATGATATGTATTACATAGACGAGAACGGCAACAAGCAGCGTCCTTATATCATACATCGTACTTCAATGGGATGCTATGAGAGAACACTTGCATGGCTCATTGAGCATTATGCAGGCAAGTTCCCGACATGGCTGTGTGCTGAGCAGGTAAGAATACTTCCTATTTCTGAGAAATTTGAAAGCTATGCTGAAAAGGTTAGAGCAGAGCTTAATGCGGCAGGCGTTGATGTAACTGTTGATAACCGTTCAGAAAAGATCGGCTACAAGATAAGAGAAGCAAGAATAGATAAGCTTCCTTATATGCTCATAGTCGGAGAGCAGGAAGAGCAGGACGGACTTGTATCTGTACGTTCACGTTTTGAAGGCAATGAAGGCCAGAAGCCTTTAGCTGAATTTAAGGAACAGATACTTAAGGAGATAGCTACAAAGGAAATCCGTGTAGAACTGCCTGAAGAGGAGAAAAAACGCTAAAAAAGTGTTGACACGGGCTTAAGCGTATGTTATCTTATCAAAGGTGAAAACAACAAGCAGAGTATCCACTCTCACCTTGCGGCGTAAGCTTCAAGCGTCAAAAGTTTTCTTGCAGAGCATTATGCTCATTGTGAGTGATCTTAAGTGGATAGTTATGCTATCCACTTTTTTATTGTCACACGTTCACTATTTATGGAGGGAAAAACTATTAGCGACTTATTCATTAATGAACAGATTAGAGACAAGGAAGTCCGTGTTATCGGTATGGACGGAGAACAGCTCGGTATAATGAGCGCGAAAGAAGCTCTCGCACTTGCTGAAGAAGCCGGTGTCGATCTTGTAAAGATTGCTCCGACCGCAAAACCACCGGTATGTAAGATCATTGATTACGGCAAGTACAGATATGAACTTGCACGTAAGGAAAAAGATGCTAAAAAGAAGCAGAAGACTGTTGAGATCAAGGAGATTAGATTGTCTCCCAATATCGATACGAATGATCTTAATACAAAGATCAATGCTGCTAAGAAGTTTTTGAGCAAGGGAGATCGTGTGAAGGTTACATTGAGATTCCGTGGTCGTGAGATGGCTCACATGAACACCAGCAAACACATCCTTGATGATTTTGCTGAGAGTCTCAGTGATATAGCAGTAGTGGAAAAGGCACCCAAGGTTGAAGGGCGCAGCATGACCATGTTCTTAACTGAAAAGAAAAACTAATCTTTTAGAGAGGCAAGGAGGATAAAGTAATGCCAAAGATGAAAACAAGCAGATCGGCTGCTAAGCGTTTTAAATTAACAGGTAACGGTAAGTTAAAGAGAAATAAAGCTTACAAGCGCCATATCTTAACAAAGAAGACAACAAAGAATAAGAGAAATCTTAGAAAAGCTGCTATGACAGATGCAACAAATGTTAAGAATATGAAGAAGATCTTACCTTATTTATAATTTGGAATGTCTTTGAGTTTAGGAGGATATTAAAATGGCAAGAATTAAAGGCGGAATGAACGCTAAAAAGAAACACAATAGAGTATTGAAGCTTGCAAAGGGCTACAGAGGCGCTAGATCTAAGCAGTACAGAGTTGCTAAGCAGTCTGTTATGCGTGCACTTGCAAGCGCTTATGCAGGCAGAAAAGAGAGAAAGCGTCAGTTCAGACAGCTCTGGATCGCACGTATCAATGCTGCAGCACGTATGAATGGCATATCTTACAGCCAGTTCATGCATGGTCTTAAGCTTGCAAATGTTGATATCAACAGAAAGATGCTTGCTGAGATGGCAGTTAACGATGCTGAAGGCTTTGCTACACTTGCAGAACTTGCAAAGAGCAAGATTGCTTAAGAATTAAGAAATTTATATTGACAAAAGAACTTCATTTTTATATACTAGCATAGTCGGATTTGAAAAAATCCGACAGGAAGTTCAAGGGATCTTAGCTCAGCTGGGAGAGCATCTGCCTTACAAGCAGAGGGTCATAGGTTCGAGCCCTATAGGTCCCATATGGCGAGATAGCTCAGTTGGCTAGAGCATGCGGTTCATACCCGCAGTGTCGAGGGTTCAAATCCCCCTCTCGCTACTACCAGTTGGATCTGCAAATCCTCTAAATAAGAGGGTTTGCAGATTTTTTTGTTTAATAACGCTGGATGTTTAATGGATACACTTGGATACACTATCAGGTTTGTTTGATTACGTAAGTCATGTACGATAAGAGTGTAATATTTTCCGCCCCCTCTCGTTACTCATAGCTTTGTCATGAAATGCCCAAAACTAGAGGACTTTCGGAATTATTCTGCCATTAACTAACCTGTAAATCCTGGATACACTTGGATACATCTGCCGTATAAAGGGCTGAAACTATCATTTTTTGGTTCTCTTTTTCAGACTTAAGATCAAATGAGTAGTTCTTGGCAGTAGTGGCAGTTGATTTGTGTCCAACCTGTTCAGCGATAGATTCAAATGATAAACCGGCATCACGTAAAAGTGATACGTATGTTGCTCTGATCTTGTGCATAGATTTTCTTGGTATTCCAATCTGCTTACAATACTTTTCAAGTCTAACATCTAAAGCTCGGTCATGAATCTTGTCGTTTTCTCTGATAGAGTAGAAGAACCATTCAGTGGTAATATTGTTGTCTTCATAATATGTCTTTAGAAGTTTTAAGATATCTAAAGCATCATTTGTCAGAAAAACTTCACGAGATCCATAGGAACCTTTTGTATCATTCTCATATATCACATAATGATAGTGACCATATCCTTTGAAATCGTCATTAATGTCGACAACATCTTCTTCATATCTGCGAACGATGAGTTTATTTCTATCCCAATCGATATCTTCCCACTTTAATGCAACCAACTCGCCAATCCTTAAACCGGTAAAAAATGTAAGTATGATTGCAAGCGGAACAGGGTAGGGCTTGGAAATATAATCCTTCATAGCTGCTTGAATGATGAGAGTGTGTTCACCACATACAAATGCCTTCTGCGTACCACATTTCCTGTTTTCATTAAACAGGGGTAATTTGTTGGTATCGATATCATCGAAAGGGTTATTCTTTACATAGCCTTTACGTTTAGCCCATTTAAACATTTGAGAAAGAGGGGTTTTCATCTTTGAGTAACTGTGAATACCCATTTCATACTTTCTTATATTGTTTGCCAACCACTGCTCAAGATCCACTGACTTGATGGAATTCAAATCCTTTTTGGATATGGGGTCATTCAAATAATATTTGTTGTATGATTTAATATCCTCTTTTATTGTATTGGCTTTCTGTAATGAAGATCGATATGTTTCAAACTCAGCCCACAATGATTGCATTGTATTTTGTGGGTTACAGTGATAATGATTCAACAGATAATTAATCAGATCAATCTGATTGGTCTTAACAATTAGTCGACGCTTTTCTTCTTTAGTATCATCATCAATATGTGTTCTCCACCTACCGTCACTCCCTTGATAGATATCATACTTATGAAATTGTTGTAATACTTTGTTCATGCTTCCCTCTTTTCCGAGGTTGAGCATTTCATCTAGGCTAATAATACCATTCTCTGAAAACCACAGCAATAAATCATCTAAATCATTTTTACAATTCTTTCTCCTTTCCATGTATACACCTTCTTTTCTGAT
>CADAPR010000016.1:24873-33160 GCA_902789785.1 uncultured Lachnospiraceae bacterium | reverse complement strand
GCAAGAGAGCGTGCTATCGCTATACGCTGCTTCTGTCCTCCGGAAAGTGATCCCGGATATGCATCCGCCTTTTCCGCAAGACCTACTATGCCAAGAAGCTCCATGGCTTTATCATGCGCCTGCTCCGGGGTCATCTTTTTAAGCTTTACAGGAGCCAGTGTTATATTCTGCAATACGGTAAGATGAGGAAACAGATTGAAATGCTGGAATACCATTCCCATCTTCTGTCTTACAACATTGACATCAACGCCCGGGGCATTTATCTGCTCGCCGTCTATATACACTTCGCCTTCATCCGGTGTCTCAAGAAGATTTAAGCATCTTAAAAAAGTACTCTTTCCCGAGCCAGAAGGTCCGATGACAACGACCACTTCACCTTCGTCTATCTCTTCAGTAATACCTGCAAGTACTTCTTTTTCGTCGAAACTCTTATGAAGATTGTTTACCTTTATCACTGCTTTCTTTTCCATCATTCTTTCCTCATTACCTGATCTCAGACTTTCTCAGATGATCTTCATACTTGGCAAGCGCCACCGTCAGTATCTTGATAAGAACAAAATATATGACAGCTGTTCCCATTAGCGGCATGAATGCCTTATATGTTGCACTCTTTATGAAATCACTGGCCTTCTGGATATCCATGAGTCCTACATATCCGACTATGGCCGTTTCCTTTATAAGTGTAATGAATTCGTTGCAGAGAGCCGGAAAGATGTTCTTTACAGCCTGCGGTACCACTATCTCCATCATTGTCTGCTTTGCATTAAGTCCGAGTGAACGTCCGGCTTCCGTCTGGCCTCTGTCGATCGAAAGGATACCTGCCCTTATTATCTCTGATACATATGCTCCGGAATTGATGCCGAAAGCTATAGCGGCTATGATCCACTTTTCCCAGTTAACGGTAGCAAATACCACGAAATATATGATCATCAGCTGGGTTACCGAAGGCGTTCCTCTGATGATATCCGTATATATCTTTCCTATGATATTAAGCGGCTTTTTATCTGACAGATTAAAGATCGCGATGATAAATCCGATTATTATGCCAAGCACGGCCGCAAGCAATGATACCTTGATCGTTACTCCGATACCCCTTACCAAAAGCATGTATCTGTCATCTTTTATAAAACAACTTACAAATGTTTCAACAACACCTGCCCACCATTCTGCCATGATCTTTTCCTCTGATTACCAATACTTTACAATACTGCTCCAACTGTCCGCTCCTATTATATCGAGCGCGAACCTTGTATATTCCTGCGAATCAGCCATATCAAGGTGCTTGTATACCTCGTAGGCCTGTTTTCTTGCTCCGTTTGCATGAGTCAGTCCTACCGCAAGCCCCTGGCTTATTTGGAATGCATCATCTACCTCGTGATTGATGATAAGACCGTTTATGTGAGGATTCTTTTCACATATATAATATGCATATGCTATAGCGGCTGCCTGAGTCGCCTCACCCGATGTCGAAGTAAAGCCGACTTCGCTTATGAATACGTCTCTTGTGGTCCCGTCGCTCTTTAAAAAATTGCTTGTGCATATATAATCGGTCACGATATTTACATTCTTCATGCTGACCATCGGTGTATCAACACTCTGCGTAGTATACTTTGCAAAGCTTCCGGTATTCCAGAAAGCCGCATTGGTCAGCGGTACGGGATATGAATGGAATGCAAGATCCCAGTCAATATTTCCCTTTGATTTGATTATGTTGTTGAAATCATCCAGCACATCCCTGCCGTCATGATCTCCATTATTTAAGTTTCTGTTCCATGTCTGATCAAGCGGCATATATACCTTGGCGCTTCCGTTTACGCTCTTTATGGCATTGTAGAAAACCCTGAAGCCCTTGGCATACTCGTCTGTATATGTGTAATGATCGACATTAGCGTAATGATTCCACTCTTTTGTCGCATTTATCTCATTTGCGATTATCCAGTTGGATATCATGCCGTGCGCACCGGAATATCTCTCGGCTAAGAATGTTGCGGCTGCAGCCATTGCATTTACACCTGCTGCATCCGAGCCGTTGAACATGTAATACCATGACTGTGAGGCGCTTCTTGCATTGGGATGAATAAGTTCGGGATACGCTCCGTTACTGTTGTTTAATATAACTGCGGTCGCCTGAATGCCTTTTTTCTGCAGCAGCCCGAATATTATATCGAATTCCGCTACAGCCTGACCGTTGAACGCATATGTCTTGCCGCCGTAATCATAGTATATCGTAGCCTTGTTTGCGCTGGATGTACCGCCCATTATATAACCGAGCGGTATGTTGTAAGCTCCCTGCTTTACTCCAAGATCCTCAAGCTCGCTTCCATGTATCCTGTTAGGATCTACGATGAGACCTTTTACAGATGCCGGAGTCTTATAGGCATTTACCTTTGCGATCTCCTCGGGATTTGTGATATATCTGCTGGTCCCCAGTATCTGATATCTTCCAGAGACTTTTGCCGCTACCACAAACTTTTTAAATAGTCTCGTATTAGCCTGTTTGTGATTTAAGTTGGCATGCATCTCAAATCTTGGATCAGTCTTTTCTATACGATAGGTATCGGCAGGTTCCGCTCCCTCGGGGATGGAATTCTCATATGTGTTTAATGCGAAAAGATATAGATCCTCCGAATCCGAATCGGGTATGCCCTCAAGCACTCCCTCAACCTTTACCATGGAATGATCTTCACTCATTATCTGACAATTATCTATAGTAAGATAATCACATGTGTCGCCCGATATATCTATCTTCTTTAACCAGCTGTCCTCCCATGCCTGTTCAAGACCGTCAGCTGCGGCTATTCGCTGCATTGCTGCATTCTTCTCGGCTTCCGAGAGCTTATATCCTGTTTCCTCTTCAACTTCTTGTGAAGTCTCTTCAGACTGTGACGTTTCTATATCTTCCTTGTCTATGTATATCCCGTCACGGTTTCCAAAAGGATTTAAAATGACTATCACGGATATGATAAGGATCAAAACCGCCGCCACAGCACCGATCTTGATCATCTTAAGATGTCGAATGCGAGCCTGTCTGTCTATCTTTTTGCGCTTTTTAACTCTTTTCTTGCTTGGTTCGTTCATAAAAAACTATATTACTTTCTGAGCGAATTATATCCTGTCTCGTGCTCCATTCTCCATGTGATACATCTTTTCAGATAATGCTCGTATTCAGGAGACTTGCACATGCCTTTGCCTTCAACATCGCTTATCTTTGCAACATCCATGCCGTTGCATGCTGTTGTCTTCATAACGATATTTAAAGCTTCAACATCGGTATCATTTGCTATATATGTACCTATTCCGAATGCAACCTTTGCCCTGCCTTCGAAATACTTTTTGATCTTTGTAGCCTTTTCAAAGTTTAAGCTGTCACTGAAGAGCAGTGTCTTGGTATGAGGATCTATTCCCAATTCCTCATAATGCTTTATCATCTTGTCGCCCCACTCAAACGGATCGCCGCTGTCGTGACGCACACCGCTAAACAGTGTTGCATATGTCAGCTGGAAGTCCTTTAAGAAGCAGTCGGTCGTGATCGCATCTGTCAGTGCTGTTCCGTTTAGTACTCCGTATTCCTTAACCCACGCATCCAGTGCATACCAGTTTGAATATGCAGGATTGTGCTTATGTGTTCCCTGTCCTACACACATGATCCATTCATGCGCCATTGTTCCTACCGGAGTGATACCGTATTTCTTTGCCAGATATACGTTTGAAGTACCTACAAATGTAGATGAAGGATACTTATTGTCGCTGAGTGTCTTTACTGCAAGATCCTGAGCTTCAGCGGAAAGACGTCTTCTCATTCCGAATTCAGAGAACGCACCGAGCTCAAACTCACCGTTCTTAAGCTTGTTTACCTTCTCATCAAGTCTTCTCCTAAAGCTCTCAATAAGATCATCATAGTTATGAGCCATACGGAAATATACTTCATTTACGATAGCCAGTGTAGGTATCTCATACATTGAAGTATTGAGCCATGTTCCGCCTGTTTCTATAGTAAGACCGCAGGGAGCATCCGTTCCGAATGTGAAATCCTCGAATCTGGGCTTCCAGAGTCTTAGGAAATCGCAATATGAACCTCTTATCCATTTGATGTTGTGAAGATATTCAAGCTCTTCCTCATTGAATCTGAGATCACAGTACATCTTTATCTGTCTCTTGATCTCCTCTATCATCTCCTCAGTAAAGTGCACGTCAGGAGAATTTATATGCGTCAGTTTCCAATAAACTTACAATAATGGGATCCATATGCTTTTCCTCTTTCTTTCTTAACCTATCTGCATGAGAGCAGATTTTTGACAATGCGGAGTATATTATAACACGTACGGGCATGTTTGCTCAAGAAAAAGGCGATGCATCCATATAAAGAATGCATCGCCGTATCCTGTATCTCTTGTCCTAGTATTCCAATTCATAGGTTCCCAGCGAACCAATAACAAAGCATAATCTGCCTTCTGCCGTAGGCCTTACGGTGCCAATCTTTCTTCTCTGTCCTCTAATATCTATCACATAGACTGTTACCCTCTTTGTTCCAGCAGGAACAACTGTATGCAGAATCGTCAGCGCGTTAAGATTTTCCTTTGATCTGAATATTATTCTCTTTAATTTTTTTGTTGTTTCAATCTTGCAAGTAAGATCAAGTGCTTTCTGTTTCTTTAATCTCTTGTTATTGACAAACGTGAGCGCAGTTCCGCTTTCAACGAACATGTGCAGTCCGCTTACATTGCTGCCTTCCAGTTCCTTAAAGGTACTCTCAGGTATTGTCGCATCATGCTTATTCAGTATAAGCTCTATCAGTTTACCTGTCTTTTTTGTTCCTTTATTTCCAGAAAGAATTTTCTCGAGATCTGTCCAGTTCTCTATAACTGTACCGTCCACTACCTTTCCAAGATTTGTTTTGGGAGGAATGGTCACATTATTGTTATCCTCATCATTATTTGAACTAGACGGTGAAGAATCGTTGCTTTCTTCATTCTTTGTTTCAGCCGGTTTAGGATTGGTTTCAGGTGTTCCTTTCTTCTTTATGATCGTATAATCTGAAAATGCATTTGATCCGAAAGTAAGCAATCCGGTTGAAGAATTATATGTCGCATCAATTTCGGTAAGCGTTGTTCCATGCTTACGTACCACGCTATATGTTTCCCCTGGTGAAAGCTTATTTGCAACAGCAAGCGAAACCGTAGCTGGTGTAGTAAGATCAGTCATAGGATTGGTCCAGTAATTGCCTGAAGCTGAAAAATAATCTCCGGCACCTCCTTTGCTGATAACATTTGTCATCGTGATATCTACAGTCTCGACAGCTTCTACAAAGTCAGCACTGTCTGCACCCATAGCTGCTTCAATTTCATTATCTGTAGGATTTGCTTGACCACCCGTTACTCCTACTGCAACATTACCGGTAGTTATCGCAGAATCCGTTCCACTTACCGACAAGCCTGTTACATTTGTGCTGGAAGCAACCTTAGTCTGCGCTGACGTCTTTGTAAATGATCCAGCCAGATGGAAATTTCCTTTCATTTCTACTGTAAAGGTACTCTGCGCTGCTTGTGCTACAAGATCATGTCCGTTAAGACTGGCACTTTTAAGCTGATAACCCGCAGCTGGAACAAATTTTAGTGTAACGATATCTCCTCTTTTACACTGATAATATCCACCATTTGCATTTTGGCTAGACTGCGGACCGGGATTCTCTTGGTGTCCATTTCTTACAAGCTTTACAAATTCAACCGTTCCGGTGCCTTTCTCAATATATGCATCTGCCCAGGCACCATTTTTTTCTGCAGGATCATGAGTCCAAAGTATAGTTACATCATCGCTGACTGTTGCAGTTACGCTTACCGCATATGCTTCGGTCTTTTCAGAAACCGTTATTGTTGCAGTTTGTCCATCAGCAGATATAGTGCATGCCCTACCATCCACAGAGGCAGAAGTGATCTTGCTTCCAAAATATGCTCTGAGCTCTAAATCATGATTTGCAGCAGATTCAACTTCTACGGACCCTGTATTGTTTTGAATGGTAGCCCTATTGGTATTATCTACCATGATCTCTTCCACACCTATATATGGCTGTGTCTGACCGCTCACATTAAATGTAAGCGTCACCGGATTATTTATTGGCTGGTTTCCACCGCCTCCGCTACTGGTGGATTCAAATCCAAAGCAAAGCTGATATCGCTTATTAGCAGGTTCAACAAAGTTATAACTATAAACACCATTACTGCCGCTTAAAGCATTTTGGGTGCCATTGACGTAAATACTAACACCTTGATGTTCGTCTATCTGATATTCTGCATTTGCTTCAAGCTTGATGTCTATACTCGAAGCCGCACTTACATCTACAGAAGTACTTAAATCAGTAACAGGAATATAATTCCCGTTTCCGTTAAGTCTGTATGATATGGTGCCCCCAGCAGAAGGTCCCTGATTTTGAAATGTCAAAGAGCCATTATTTGACGGTGGGTTTCCTCCTCCACCAGAAGCTACTCTTATTTCAAACTGAACTTCATAATGATGTGTAGGATCAAGATCAAAGACCTGGCCGTTTTCTCCCTGTACTCCTCCGGAATTGACTCCTCCTAATTCTGTATTTCCAGTATTGTAAGTCCCTTTATCGATTATTTTATAGTTTCCGACCTCAAAGCCTTGATTAACTGTCGCCTTTAACTTTAGATGTGCTGTTCCTCCTTCAGGAATGTTTACGCTTGCCTGATTAACAGCCGCTGTCAGATCACCATTCTCAAAAGCATACTGAAGACTTCCGCCTCCATCAGCGATAGCAATACTAAACGACAATTGCGTAGCCGCTGCATGAACATCAATATGATCCGTTGCTAACACAGTAGTAAAAAGAAGCAACATACTCAGTATTACTGCCCATACCTTTCTTAATTTCTTCATACTATTAAAACCTCCGATTCCTGTTTATATGCACACTTGCTTTACATAATTCGGAATAATTGTACTATTTCTAAACCCTTAAAATCTCGTCATTACCGCTTTGTCATTGCCATGGTGGCAATATTATATTTGTATTTATATGGAATTGTTTTAAACTTAAGATATGGAATTCTACGAACAATTATCAGATTATATGAAAGAACTGAATATATCCGTTCATGAAATGGCTTTAGCCTGTGATGTTTCAGATTCGGTAATAAGCCGTTACAAAAACGGGGCAAGGATACCTGACTCAAACAGTGATATCCTTTCATCCATCTCAAAAGTTTTAGCAGACAGATTCATACAGGAAAAAGAGGATGATAGCATCAACGCTCAATCATACGATGAGATATATGGCAGACTCTTATCTCTTATTCCAAACGCAAATATCAATAAAGAAGCTTTCCGTACAAAGCTGAATCTTCTCTTTGACACATTAAATATAAGCATTTCGGCTTATTCAAAGGCAGCCAACTATGATTCGTCGTTTATTTCCAGAATATGTAACGGTAAGCGATTCCCCTCAGATTACGATGCATTCTCGACATCTGTATCAGACTATATCGCATCTTTGTGCAGAAATTCGACCAGTTATAATAAACTGAGAGATATCATTCCTGCCTTGAAGGATTTATCTTCAAGCGAAAGCAACCTAAGCCATTCTTCTCTCGTAGGTATGATAAAGTCATTTCTGCTAAGTGACGATTCCCTAAATAAAAACAGTTCATCAACCGAGATATTTGATTTTATCAACAAAATCAGCGACTTTGATCTTGAGGATTATGTACGAGCGATTCATTTTGACAAGCTTAAAGTGCCGACGTTTCCGCTGCATTTTCCTACAGCCAAAAGATACTTTGGTATACAAGGCACCAAGGCTGCGGAGCTGGATTTTTTAAAGGCAGCTGCTTTAGAACCGGCAAACAGAAATGTATATATGTACTCCCGTTTTCCAATGGAAGATATGATAGAAGATGTCTCTTTTTCCAAGAAGTGGATGTTCGGTCTGGCTGCGCTTCTCAAAAAAGGGCATACTCTGCATATGATACATAACCTCGACAGACCTTACAGAGAGATGATGGCAGGTCTGCAGAACTGGATCCCTCTTTATATGACGGGACAGATCGTTCCTTATTATATTCCCGATGACAATGATGATATTTATTACAGTATCCTTCGTACATCCGACAGTGTTGCTCTTTACGGTGACTGCGTAAGAGCAGATATAAATACCGCCAGTCTGTATCTTACAAGAACTGCCTCTGAGCTTAAAATATATGAAAAAAGGAAGCAGCTTCTCTTTGAGCGTGCGCTTCCTCTCATGGATATTTATACTGTTTACAACATAGAT
>CADAPR010000016.1:0-24839 GCA_902789785.1 uncultured Lachnospiraceae bacterium | reverse complement strand
GATCTGGAAAAGCTGCTCGGTTATCTTGCTAAACAGAAGACTTTTTGGAATGCCTCAACAAAGAAAAACTCCCTGACAGAGATCTTTCCGATTCTCTCTGAAGAGGAGTTTAAAATGCATCCTATAAATTTTTACATATCGGGTATACGTCTGACTTACAGCTATGATATGTATCTTGAGCATATAAAAATGGCATATGAAAAGAGCCGCAGTAATACAAACTATTCTATTAAGGAAAACAACCAATATCCCTTCAGGAATATTCAGCTCTCAGTAATAGACAGGGATCTGGCGATAGTATCGAAAAATGCCTCGCCTTCTATACATTTTGTGATACATCATCCAATGCTTGTAAATGCTATCGCAGAATTCATGCCGATCATTTTTGAAGAGCCTTAAAATTCTTTACTGATCAAGTAGCGCATTGTATATATCCCGCTTGGAAACACCGCGATCCTTTGCTACAAGTTTCATGGCTTCCTTGCGATCGATTCCCTGATCCTCATAGAGCTTCATATGTTCTTCAATAGACAGCTTAACAAAACCAAGCTGTCTTTCTTCATCCTTCTCCCTAAATGATTTGCCTTCTATAACAAGAACATACTCGCCTCTTGGCTCGTTTTCATCATAATATGACACTGCCTTAAAGATCGTTGTCGGCATTACAGATTCAAACTTCTTTGTAAGCTCCCTGCAAAGAGTTATCCTTCTGTCGCCAAGCGCTTCCTTAAGTTCTGCAAGAGTCCCCTTAAGATGATGAGGAGCTTCATATAAGATGATTGTACGGCTCTCATTAGTCAGTTCTTCAAGAATACGTCTGCGTTCCTTTTTCTCCGGAGGCAAAAATCCTTCAAAACAAAATCTCCTGGTAGAAAGCCCGGAAAGAGTAAGTGCCACGATCAATGCTGCCGGCCCGGGAAGTGATGTGACTGTTATATTCTCTTCCTGACACATCTTGACAAGCACTTCTCCTGGATCGGATATAGCTGGTGTTCCCGCATCGGTTATCAGTGCTATATTCTGGCCTTCCTTAAGCTTTCCTATGAGTGTCTTTGCCTTGTCGACCTTGTTAAACTCATGATAGCTTGTCATGGGGGTGTCTATATCAAAGTGATTTAAAAGCTTTATGCTGTTTCTTGTATCCTCGGCCGCGATAAGATCCGCATCCTTTAGAGTCTCTATGACTCTGGGAGACATATCACTCAGGTTTCCTATCGGTGTGGCACAGAGGTAAAGTACTCCTAACATCGTCAATCCTCATTAAACTATATCAACATCTGTTCTAAAAAATGTATAGCATCCGCAGTCTAGCAGTTTCTCATTGTCATCCGTGATGTCTACATCAACTGTTACTATATGAGACCCTCCACGCCTTAGCCTTGCTTCGCAGTATATATACTCGGTCTTCCATGCAGGTTCCAGAAAGTGAAGATTGCCTTCGATGGTAGTAACCGCCTTGCCGGACATGTTGGCAAGTGTTCCCGCTATGGTATCCGCAAGAGAATAAAGACTTCCTCCATGCATCGTCCCGTACGGATTCTGATACTTCTGATCAAACGGCATGCGGCCTTTCGCATGTTCCTCATCCACTTCCAACAGTTCGATATTTAACATCTTTATAAATTCACTTTCATCAAGAAAGCTCTTCACAGCCTGTGCAATCTTATCACTCATAGCCTGTTATATCTCCTTATCATTGGCACTGATATAGTCTCTGTCCCATAGCAGGATATTTAGCTTCTTTGCCATATCAACCGCCGGCTGGGTAAAATACTGATTGGTCATGACCACACCGACCATCCTGTCATAGTAATCCCTGCCCGCATAGATCTCCTCAACTGCTCTAACACCGATCGGCTTGTCATAGCATTTGCATTGAACTGCATAGCTTATCCCGTCTTTTTCAGCCAAGATATCAGCTCCGAAGTCACCGCTTCCCTTTGTCACTTCAACTTCAACAAATCCCATTCCTTCAAGAAGTTCGGCGCAGTAATACTCAAAATCATGCCCTTCCATCTCATCCATGGGCAAGGGCCTGTTCTTTCTGATCTTTGCAACTGCTAAAACAATGAGCGCAATGATCAGCAAGACTGCTAATCCTATCAGATAGATGACATTATCGATCTTCAATATCCGTATACCTCATATATCTCGTCCGTATATACTCCCTGCTCCTTGTATACAATGAGCGGTTTTTCAACGGTAAGCCTTGATCTTCCTCCTCTGTTGGCTTCGATCAGTACCATGTTTGGCTCCTTGTCAACAAATGGATAAACAAGTCTCATCCGTTTGGGTTCCAGCTTATAGTTGCTTAAGCATGTCATTATCTCAGCCAGCCTGAAGGGTCTGTGTACCATAAAGAAGTTGCCTCCTGGCTTTAGCAGAGCTGCTGCTGCTTTTACCACATCCTCAAGCGTGCATAAAACCTCATGTCTGGCTATTGCCTTCTCACTGTCTGGATTCTTTAAACCATGCTGTCCTATCATGTACGGCGGATTGGATGTTACCACATCCATTGTACTCTTTCCAAACAGCTCTACCGCCTGCTTGATATCTCCGGTCACAATTTCGATCTTTGATTCAAGATTATTTAGTGCGACGCTTCTTCTTGCCATGTCGGCACTCTCCTCTTGTATCTCAAGTCCGATCAGATGAGCAGCCTCTGTCTTTGCCTCCATAAGTATCGGGATTATTCCTGTCCCGGTCCCGAGATCAATAACATGATCTCCCTTGTCTGCCCTTGCAAAACCTGACAGCAAAACAGCATCCATACCAAAACAGAACCTGCAAGGGTCCTGGATTATCTTGTATCCATTACGCTGCAGGTCGTCTATTCTTTCATGTTCTTTTAATAAATCCTTAGTCATCTACACCCTGAGTCTTATCCTGTCTCTCAAGTTTCTCAAGCTCCTTCATCTCTTCTTTCGTCAGCTGGAGCTTTTCCTTATCCTTTTTGAATCTCTTCTTGAATCTTAAGTCTGACGCCTTGTACTCGTGGATCTCCTTTTCGTCATTTTCTTCAACTATGACCTTTACAAGCTCTCTGAGTACGTTTACGCTGTGAACCTCACCCTTAAGTCCGTCGGGAGTCGTTACATAATCTCCTACATTCGGAAGTCTCTTGTTGATCTCTTCGTATGTATCCTCCTCATGCTTCAAACAGCACATCAGTCGTCCGCATACACCGGATATCTTTGTAGGATTCAAACTCAGATTCTGTTCCTTGGCCATCTTTATAGAGACCGGGATAAAATCAGACTGATGTGTATGACAGCATAGAGGTCTTCCGCATATTCCTATGCCGCCTCTTATCTTTGTCTCGTCTCTTACACCTATCTGTCTTAACTCGATACGAGTCTTGAATACGCTTGCCAGATCCTTTACAAGCTCTCTGAAATCCACTCTTCCGTCTGCCGTGAAATAGAACAGTACCTTGTTGTTGTCAAAAGTGTACTCGGCATCTATCAGCTTCATCTCGAGTCCATGCTTCTTTATCTTCTCGAGACATATCTTGAATGCATCCTTTTCCTTTTCCTTGTTCTTCTTTTCCTGCTCGTCATCCTTCTCAGTAGCTATACGAAGAACTGATTTAAGCGGTGCGACTACCTTTTCGTCCTCTACCTCCTTGACGTCTCCGACAACCGTTCCATACTCGATCCCTCTGGCTGTTTCAACAATGACATGACTGCCCTTTTTTATGTCCAGATCAAGCGGATCGAAATAATAAACCTTACCGGCTGTCCTGAATCTTACACCTATTACTTTTTTCATCTATAAACCTCACAATTTCTTTATATTACAGATTTGAATTCTCTTTTATGGTCAGAAGCAAAAGCTCCATTGTCAGATCAAAGCTGACATTTGCTGAAAGCCTTGCCTTTGCCTTATCGAGTGCCTTGAGTATTATCTCAAGACCTTCATAAGTACTTCTTGATGCCGTCTGTTTGATGAACTTTATCTCATCCCTGAAGATGAGATTGTTTGCATCCGCCGTTGCCTTGAACATTAAAGCATCCCTGTACCATATGGCCAGAATATCAAGATAGTCGTTGATCTCTAACTTGTATTCATTCATCTGCTTTATGGCAATGCTTATCTCATTGACGTTCATTTCATCTATATGCTTTAGCAGAGCGATAGCTTCAGTCTTTATCTTGTCAAATTCCTCGCTGCTTGCAAGTATCTTGGCCTTGCCCAGATTACCTCTTGCAAATGCGGCGCATACTTCAGCCTTGTAGTCCGGAACCTGAACATACTCCATAAGGAATTCCTTGACCTTCTCATCGTCAACCGGCTTCATGTTAAGAACTACGCATCTGCTAAGGATCGTCGGGAGCAGTGCATCGACATTTGTTGTAAGTATGATGATGACTGCATACTCTGGCGGCTCCTCAAGAGTCTTAAGCAAAGCGTTCTGTGCCTGAACGTTCATCTTTTCCGCTTCATTGATTATATATATCTTTCTGTCACAGGCATATGGCTTTATAACGATATCACTGTTTATCTGCTCTCTTATATCATCAACAGTTATAACGTTTGGCTTCTCATGTGTAAGATGTATTATGTCTGGCTGATTGCCGCTCAAAGCCTGCTTGCAGGCATGACACTCATTGCACGGATCTATATCGCCTTTCTCACACTGGATCGCCATCGCAAATATCTTTGCAATGAACTCCTTTCCGCTGTAGCGTTCACCGTTGATGATGTAAGCGTGTGAAATATTGCCTGTTTTCAGAGCATTCATAAGATGCTCTTTTATCATATCCTGTCCGATGATATCCGAAAATTTAGGCATACTCTTCTTCCTTCTCTTTTCCTGAATCTATAAACCGCTGACCATTACGTAAGTATATCCAAAAGCAGACCTCGTATCTCTCCTATCTTTCCAAGGATCGCCAGATTGTCTTTCTCATCCTTCATCAGTTCCTTGGCCAGCTCATCGAGATTTTCATCTACTAATCTTATTATACCATATACTCTGTGTCTTCCGCGTCTGTCTAAGAAATTCTCTCTGGAAAATTCATGTGAACGGCTGACTATCTCGTTCATGAAATCCTTTATAAGACTGCGGTATCTTTTCATGTCCTTGATGTCTCTGTGCTTTGACAGCTTGTCACCCTGCATGGTGATCTCTTCCATCATGGAGGTAAGTCTCTCCTGAAGCCCGGCTTCCTCGATATGACTTGCAAGTGTGAACTTAAAATCTCCGTTTACCTGGTTTTGGGCTGTAGGCTGTTCAATCTGCTGAGCAGGCATCACGGAACTGACTTTAATATCCATACGATCCCTCCTTTTTAGAAATCGCTCATGAATGTTACAGGTTTTTCTTGATGTAGGAAATGATGTTCTTTAGACACTCATCAAGATTCTCGTTTGAAAACCTTGTTTCTATGCCGCATTCTTTGAGTTTCTCATTTCCAAAATCCTCTGCATCGGCAAGAAATCTTCTGCACATCTCCTCGTATTTGGGAGTCTCCTGCTTGCGCTCTCTGTTAAGAGCTCTCTGAAGTCTGACACCATCGTCTACATCTATTAATATCGGATAAACTCTTGACTCTCCAAAGTATTTTTTTGTAGCTGTATATGATTCGGGGGTCCCTATGATGAGATAATCATTTTTGTTAAGATCGATATTCTCATCGGCAACGGTAAAATACTTCCATTCTCCGTAAAACGTATCATATGTCCTGTGCTCTATTACCTTGCCTTCACCAAGCAGTTTTTCAAATCCGGCATTGTCCGTGAAATGATACTGAACCCCTTCTTTCTCGCCCTCTCTTATCGGTCTGGTCGTATAGGGTACTATCTTGCTAAGATGAATGGAAGGATCCTTCATCAGCTTCTTGTAAACAGTATCTTTTCCGGAGGAACTCTTCCCCATTAAATAAAAAATCTTTCCCATAAAAACCTAATCTATAAACCTCTTATCCTTAATCCTGCCGCCTTCGATCATGCTCTCATCTATTACTTCACCCGTGACGGCTATCGGGATCCCTGGCGGATAAATATATATATTATTCTGCGCCTTTGTGTGTAACAGACCCGCAAATCTTTCAAAGCTTACCTGCTCATCCTTGCTGTCTAAAAGAGTCGAATCTATCTTTAGCAGTGCATCCGCAAATCTTTCAAATCCTTCTTTGCTGTCATTGCAGGTTACTATGGCAACTATGTACGCAGCCGACTCCATCTCGATCTGAATGTGATATCTGTTTAGCAGCCTTTCTGCAAGCTCTGTTGCATAAATACTGCTTTCATCTGTTGATATGACTATCTTGCACGGATCGTCTGTCTCAATATATTTAAGATGCTTTAAATCTTCCATGCGCCTGGTAAACGCATCTCTGTATATAAAAAAGTCTTCCCAGAGCTTGCTCCCGCTCTCCCTTATTTTGCTTAAGCATGAATCGATACTGCTCATTAACAGATATGACGGAGAGCTTGTCTGAAACATCTGAAGGTAGTCTATCACCTTCTCATAATACTCATCATTTACATGCAAAAGTCCGGTCTGCGTCAGTGTCGGAAGAGTCTTATGCGTACTCATTATGACTATATCAGCCGCTCCTACTGCGCTTTTTGGAAATCTCTCATGAAAACCGAAATGAGCACCGTGAGCCTCATCAACGATGAGTGCTGTCTTGTGTTCGTGGCAGATATGTGCGATCTTTTCAATATCGCTTACCCTTCCCTCATAGGTCGGAGAAGTGATGATCACTGCATCAAAATCTGCACTCTTAAGCTTGTCTTCAACCTCTTTGGGATCGATGGATTCAAACATCCCGTCTGTCTGAGACGGGAATATATACTCTGCCTTTAACTCTCTTAAAGCTGCTGCATGATATACTGATTTATGACAGTTTCTGGCGATCAGTATCCTGCCGTGCGGCTTTGTTGCTGCAAAGACAGATGCAAGTATGCCGACTGTGCTTCCGTTTACCAAAAACACTGTATGCTCTGCATTATATAGCTCTGCCGCCCTTTTAAGAGCATCCTTTATAAAGCCTTCGGGTTCATACAGATCGTCATAACCAGGAATCTCGGTTATATCTATCTCAAGAGCATTTTTGATCTGTCCGAAACCTTCCTGTCTCTTATGCCCCGGCATATGCATGGGATATATGTCACTGTCATACAGCTTTTTTAATTCATCATACATATCTTACCAATAACTAACCACAGGGAATCCTGCTTCAACCTGCTCATATATCTGTTTTGCCACCGAAAGCGGAAGATTTATGCATCCGTGCGAACCTGCGCTCTTATATATGGTCCCTCCGAATTTATTTCTCCAGGTAGCATCGTGCATGCCGACACCGCCTCTGTACGGCATCCAGTAATATACAAACGATGCATATCCGGGACCTCTTAATACCACGCTCTGAGCCTTGTAGGTCACACCGTATACTCCGTCCGGAGTCTTGTGACCGGCTGAAACATTTCCCGATACAAGGTCAGTGTCAAGAAACAGCTTGCCGTCCTTGTACAGATATAGGTGCTGATCTGAAAGATCTATCTCAACATAGGAACCTCCTATGTCATCCGATCCCTTTGCATAGGCTTCATGCAGATGAGCCGGCTCCTTAATCTGCTCGCCGCCTTTTTCAAGGCAGGCCATCAGTTCCTCTACCTCTGTATCAACATCGGTAAGCCAGCCGTAGTCGCCTCTCTTGATATTTTTTATATCACCGCTGTGAGTCCTGAAACGAAGCTCTTTGTTGTAAGTGTCATAATAGCCCGCACATCTTTCAACATAACGTCTTACCTTAGCTTCATCTATGCTCACCGTATTGTCCTTAATCGTGATCCAGTCCTTGATGACGGATGAATCTATCACATCCCAGTTTCCGTACCAGTCATAGGTTATCTTGGTATTTAAGATACTGTTTGCTCTGTCTCTTTCCTTTACAAGCTTTGCATTGTCGACCGATATGAGAGGATGCTTGTAGCAGTCCTTTTCATCAAGGTTTACTATGATGCGATCGATCCCCGCAGGGATATCACTCAGAGCCTCCTTAACTGCTTTGACGGTATTCTTTGTTTCTAAAATATTTCCAAGGTCACCCTCTAGGATCTCAAACTGTTTTGTCTTTGAATTGTACTCACTTAAGAATGCGTTCTGCGGTTCCTTAAGCTTTGATCTGTCATTCATGTCAGATGAATCGATGATGTCTTTAAGAACTTCTTCATCTACCGTGACATGCGCTGTTACGTCTATGACATTGCTGTGAAGATTCTTATTGATCCAGCCTATCCCGTTTAAAATGTTTCCGTTATAGCGCTCAAGATTGCCAAGATCATAATCGATCGAAGAAATGATCGCCTTTGAATCGATATCAAGACTTGCATCTCCCCTGCCGTTTAGCTGCACTATAAAATCGAGCTTTTCGTTTGGATATTCGCTGTATACTGAATTCTTGGATTTAAAACTGAAATCTTTTTTGCCTATATATGTGCCGTACGTATAATGAGAGGCAAAAAAAGCCATCCCGGCAACATATGCTGCGGCAAGTATCAAAAGAAATACTGCCAGAAAAGATACTACCTTCTTCCACTTCATCTTACTCTGTAACCACCGGTGATCAAGTCTATGCGCAAAAGGGCGCACATAGTAATAATATCATAAAACTACTGCTTTTTATACACTATCTCACGCTGAATATAAAAACTGAGAATAAACAATAGACAGTCGACAGGGATCTTTACCGCAACCTCGATAAGCGACGGGAATAATCTGTGTCCCAAGCTTACCAGTGTTCCGCTTAAAAGCATGATAACAACGGCAAGAACTGCATACTTGACAGCAGCAGCGGCTTTGCTCCCTTTTCCGTGGAAGACGACTTTGTAGTTGATAAGAAAATTGTAGACTGCCGATATGATACGGGCAGCTATTGTTGATATCATTATATAGTCAAACGGTTTTACCCTTTTTCTTGTGATCGCACAGAAGATACTGAACAGTACCATGTCCACCACACTCGATGAAAGTGATGACATGAGGAACTTAAAGAATACTACGTATATCTTGAATGAATCCTTTATGGGATTGAAATGACTTGATCTGTTATCTTCAAGGTAGATTGTCTCTATGGGAACTTCCTTTATTTCTACTGAGTTCTCCTTTGCCAAAAGCAGCATATTGGTCTCAAACTCGAACCTCTCTCCGTTTTCTGTCAAAAGATCCTTCATGAAATCAACGGATATCCCTCTAAGCCCCGTTTGGGTATCGCTTATAGAGATACCTGTAAGAAGCTTCATAACACGGCTTGTCGTCTTGTTTCCAAACACTGACCTTGCGGGTATCCCGTCTTTGTTAAAATCCCGTACTCCGAGTATGAGTGCATGAGGATTATCAAGCAGTGCCTCCTTGCATTTTTGAATGTCTTCAACTCTGTGCTGCCCGTCCGAATCGGCCGTGACAACACCCACTAAGCCGTCATATTCGGTGATACAGTAATTAAAGGCAGTCTTTAAGCCTCTGCCTTTTCCCATATTTACAGCATGTGTAAGGATTGTTGCTCCAAGATCGCTTACCTTTTCAAATATGCTTCCATAGACAATCTGATCGGAGCCGTCATCGACTATGATGATCGGTTCAAGGTTAGCCTGATTTAGTTTTTCGACCAATCCTATGAGTTTTTCATCCGGCTCATATGCCGGTATTACCACAGGTACTACTCTGTTTTCCAATATATAATCTCCGTTTTATTCAACACTTAGCTTTATATCATTACCGTCTTTTGATATACGGTATACGGTTGCGGATCGGTATTCCTCACCGTCTTTCATCAACGGCTTAAAGAGTTCATCCGCGATCCCTTCATCATCCTCTACATACAGATACATTGCATGGCTCATATCCAGTCGCTCGCTTATAGTCTCAGGCGTGTCATCCTCAATCAAAAATCCGCCGTATACCATGGCGACAGGACTGGCCTGTCTGCTTATATATGCATCATGGACCCAGTGAAACTCATGACCGTCACGAATTACAAGTACTCTTTTTCCCCAGTAATCACTGCTCGATACGGCATCCAGTATCATGCGACCGTCATCTCCTACCATGTCATCGATAACAGCTCTGTTTTCATCAAGGTCTGCCCTGTATCCGTAAAGATATCCATACCATCCGCTGTAATCTGCTGTAAGAAGTATGCATAAGATAACTATGATCGCTGTGTATGTTCCTGTTTTAAGATATTCTTTTGACTTTTGTCTGTCAAACAGTATTTCTATAAGAAGCATCATGCTTCCCAAAGTGTACGGACATCCGTATCTTGCGATCGATACAGCCATCGCATACGCATCCAGATACTGATCCTCGGTCTGAAAGATGGATATGTGAGCAAGAAATATCACTCCATATGTCACAAGAGCAGTCGCTATCAAAAATATGACCATCTTTTTAAGCTCTTTGTGATCAAGAAGCTTTTTGTAACCTATGATGATCAGCACTGCAAACAGTATGATCACCGCTGCCAAAGTGGACGGATCAAAAGTAATGTTTTTATCCACATGCATGGGTATCTTTGCAAATCCACTGAAAAAGTATCCCATTTTGTCGACTGCATTGTCGGGAACGCTGTAATCGCCCGCAGCCATCTTTATACCTGCTCCGGTAAGCTTTGCGACTCTTCTGTTGACAAGACAGAACAAAAGCCAGCTTATATAGAATGAACCGCTTACAGCGATCGATGCGAGTATGCCTTTTTGCTTCTTTGCAAATACAAAATAGAATATGAGAGCAAATAACGCCCATTCGATACCGACGGATTTTGTGAGCAGAAGAAGTGCCGTATATACTCCTATCCTTGCATAATAAAAGACCGGATCATGCCCCTGCTGCTGCCATATGGCCAAAAGAAGCTCTCCGTAAATGATGCCCATAGTTATGTCAGAAGGAGTTCCGTAAAATATGATGCCGTTAAAGACTCCCGGAAGCATCAGGACTGCTAAGAAGAACGCTACCTTCATTGCACAGTCAAGCAGCTTTTTATCAAACAGCTTCACTTTGTCTATACATGCCGCCAGAGGAAGCAAAAATATGGTATTTAATATAAAATACCCTGCAAACTGAAAACTCTCATTGTAATTATTCGGACTTAACTGCAAAAGGATCCATTTGAATATGGTAGGAACCGGGGGGTAATCACCGAATTCCGGGGATACGTTTCCGTATTTGCCCGCAAACCCGTTCATAAAAAACATCTGCCTTGCATCCGATGACCAGAAGTTTATATCATCCCACCATGTGAACATCTGATTTGATGTAAGAAATGTAACTATCACACAGACTGCGATAAAAGCAAAGAATACGGGATCATTCAAAGTCTTTGCTATCTCGCCGAACGCTTTCCTTCTTATCGCATTTGCTGTTTCTATAAGAATATATACCGCACACAGGATGCTTATCAGTTTCATACCCTTAAAAAACGCCAGGATATAAAGTGTAAGGATCAGTATGGCAGTAGAAAATGCTATGGTATCAAACAGATTCTCTTTATATCTGTTTGCCAGTCTGACAGATAACAGACAGACTGCAATAAAAACAAATAAAATCAAGGCAAGTACTCCTCTTAGATGTTATACTAACTAATATAACACAAATCCGAATCATGTTGGAGAAGGGAAAAGTATGGAACGATCAAAAGTGTATTTTACTGATTTCAGAACAGTTTTGGGCGTCAGCCTGACAGCCAAGCTTCAAAAGCTCATAAAAATGGCAGGCATAGAGTCAATCGATATGGACGGAAAGTTCGTTGCCATCAAGATGCATTTCGGGGAGCTTGGCAATCTTGCTTATCTGCGCCCCAATTACGCAAAAGCCGTAGCAGATGTGATAAAGCAAGGAAACGGCCTTCCTTTCCTCACAGACTGCAATACTCTTTATCCGGGCAGCCGCAAGCATGCTCTAGAGCATCTCGACTGTGCAAATATCAACGGATTCAACACAATCACTACCGGATGTCAGATAATAATCGCCGACGGCCTTCGCGGCACGGATGATATCGCGGTTCCCGTTCCGAACGGAGTCTACTGCAAGGAAGCCTATATCGGCCGTGCTGTTATGGATGCGGATATCATTATAAGCCTAAACCACTTCAAAGGTCATGAGCAGGCCGGCTTCGGCGGTGCGATCAAAAACATCGGTATGGGGTGCGGCAGCCGTGCGGGCAAGATGCAGCAGCATAACAGCGGCCACCCTCATGTGATAAAAGATCTTTGCAAAGGCTGCAGACGCTGTGCGAAGGAGTGCGGTTCCGATGCCATCATATATAATGACAACAAGGCATTTATCGATCCCGATAAATGCAAGGGATGCGGACGCTGCATAGGAGCATGTGCATTTGATGCTATTGAAAATGACAACTGGGATGCACCTCAGATGTTGGGAAGACGTATGGCTGAATATACCGCTGCAGTCATATGCGGCAGACCAAACTTCCATATCAGTCTTATTACGGATGTATCACCAAACTGCGACTGTCACGGAGAAAATGATGCACCTATTCTTCCTGATATAGGAATGCTGGCTTCCTTTGATCCCGTTGCCCTGGATCAGGCCTGTGTGGATCTTTGTCAGAAAGCTGAACCTATCCGTAACAGCCAGCTTGGCGACAATATGGCAAGTGAGCATTTCCATGATCACGGTGACGTATGGCATAACAGCAATCCCAATGTCTCGTGGGCCGAAACTCTCGAACATGCTCAAAAGATCGGCATAGGAAGCAGAGAATATGAACTTATAACAATGAAATAGCATTTGCTGGGCATGTAGAAATACATGCCTTTTTTGCGCCCAAAAATAATTGTTGACAATATTTTAAACTGGTTTATAATTTAAACCATGTAACAGTTATCGGTTCACATGAAAGGGAAAGACCATGAACACAGCAGCAAATGAAGCAATAGAAAACATCAATATCATTAAGAGCACTATGGATGAATCCAGGATAAGCTATACGGGACTTTACAAGCTCTGCATCGTTTTTGGTACATGCAACATTGTCCTGACACTTGCATCGTACCTGTCAGTGCTTCTTGTATTCAACACGTTTATCACCACAGGCTTTCTTACATTTACTACCGTCCTTATACGTATTTTATCCTTTGCAGTTCCGCTTATCGCTTATGTTTTAATCTGTAAAAAGGAGAAAAGCTACAATAACAGATTCTACCTGAGCATAATCGACACATGGGCAGTGATATCGATCCTGCTGCCTGTATTTCGTATGATCATAAACCTGATCCAGTATAATATGATAAGTAACGGTCTGCTGCCGCAGACTGACCCCGCCCAGATGGTCCTGATAAATTCCGAAGACCTTTCTGGCGCAGTATTGTTCTTAATGATCATCATCATTTACTCAAATATATCAAGAAAACCCTATATTAAGATCATTGGTCTGATCATCCTGTTTATTCAGATGTTTCTTTCAATGATCGAACTGTCTTTTTTGCCGGGCACAGCTGACCATTCGACACTTATAAGTTTTCCCGGCTATGAAGTGTACATGACTTTTTCGAGCATATTTGCTTTCCTTGTATTCGGTATAGGTTATATAATCATTGGTGTACTCATTAAGAAGAAAGTAGAAGCATCTACGGGTAAAGAATCATGAACATGAATGAAATCCCGGAGGCACTCTGCCAGAAGTTAAGGATAAAGATAATCAGCTGTCTGGTTTCTTCTTCCAAAACCTTCAACGAGCTGCTTACTCTGACCCAGACAACAAAGGGCAATCTCAGCGTACAGCTGATGAAGCTGGAAGAATGGCACTATATCACCTCCGATAAAGTAATAGAGAACAAAAAATCCAAATCGACATATACCCTGACCGATCACGGCATGACACAGTTTGAGGAATATGTGGCTTTACTTAAGCAGATAATAGAAGAAAATGAAGGATAATATGCTCACATACTATATGCCTATAACAACTTCACATTTCGGAGAAAGAGAACAGGATCTTTTACGATTTGTCTCCGATGAGCGAAAAGCAGCTGTTGATCGTGTAAGATTTGATGATTCCAAACTGCTTACGCTCTATTCTGCACTGCTAGCCAGATATACCATCTGCGAACAGACCCGTCTTAATAACGATCTTCTGACATTTTCAAAGTCTGAACACGGAAAGCCTTTTCTTTCGGGTCACGAAAACATAGATTTCAACATTTCCCACACAAAGGGCATGATCCTTTGCAGCGTGACAGATACAGGAAAAGTAGGAGTCGATGTTGAACGTATAAGACCTCTTAAATACAATATCATGAAGCGATGCTTCCATACTGATGAGATCAGTTTTGTTGAGAGCAACAATGATGATAAGCATTTCTTTGAGATATGGACAAAAAAAGAAGCCTATACCAAATATCTTGGTACAGGCTTAGCCTTTGATATAACAAAAGTAAACATGCTTTCAAAAGAGCATGACGATAAGCTTTTTTGCTTTGAGGATAACGGATATGTATTTTCCGTTTACTGCGACTTAAAGGATGCGGTCTTGCCGCACAAAGTTTGTATCGATCACATATTAAATGCATTTTCTGTCTGATAAAAAAGACCGCTCCTATAAGCGGTCTTATCTTTTATCAGCATTATTTATATCCGATATCAGTCAGTATCCTGTCGATCACTTTCGCATTCCTTAAAGAAAACTCAGCTGAAACATGAGGTTTTTCACCGTTTTCTATACATCTTCCAAGCTGCTCTACTTCCAGGGCATAGTTCTGTCTTGCCAAAACACTTCTTGTTGTGATCTTTCCCTGTGATTCTATTGTATAACTGAGTTCACCGAACTGATTATACTCGACATCTGATCTTATTATTCCCTTGCTTCCGTGTATGTAAAGCCTGTCCATACGTCCGTTGGTGCCTTTTCCGAGTACCATTCCGACATTCCATGAGGCTCGTATGCCGTTTTCAAATGCCATTATGCCGCTTGAAAATGTATCCACACCGTTTTCATTAAACTGAGCACATGCCTTTACAAAGGTCGGTTCACTGTCGATCAAAGAAAGGATCATAGTCGTACAGTAGCATCCAAGATCATAGATCGCACCGCCTCCAAGTTCCTTATGGATCCTTATATCCTCTTCATATCCCTGTGTGACAAATGCGGTATCGATATAGAATATATCACCGATGATACCGCTGTTAATATCATCCTTGAGTGACTGTACATACGGACTGTGAAGATATGCGAATGCTTCCATTAAAAAGACATTGTTCTCTTCGGCCGTTTTATACATCAGTCTTGCTTCATCAACACTTAATGCCATCGGCTTCTCACACAGAACATGCTTGCCTGCTTTCAGAGCCTTGATCACCCATTCACAGTGAAGACTGTTTGGCAGCGGAATATATACTGCCTTTACTTCGCTGTCTGCAAGAAGCGCCTCATAGCCGACATAGGCTTTCTTGAATCCAAATGTAGTTTTAAAGCTTTCCGCCTTTGCTTCGTTTCTTCCTGCTATTGCATACAGTTCACAGTTATCTGCCTTAAGCATTCCGGGAATCGTGCATCCCTTTGCGATATCTGCAGTCCCCAGTACACCCCATTTGATACTCATAGACATTCCTCCATTAGATCTTTTTCTTCGACTCTTCCAGTGCATCTATTACCCTGTCACACCATTCATCAAACTCCTTGTCCTCGATCTGACACTCGGGATGAGACAGGACATAATCAAGAGCTATCCTTACCCCTGTATCAAAGCTTACATTCGTCTTCATATCAGGAACGATCCTCTTTAGCTTGCTGTTATCAAATACTACAGAAACCGATTTATCCCCTGTAAGGCTTCCTTCAAAATCAAATCCGTACTTATCACCCGCTGAACTCAGATAATCCGATGATACATGATATGCATTAAGCTTTACGTTAAGCGCCTTGGCGATCGTCTCATATATCTGATTCCATGAAAGAGTCTCATCTCCTGTTATCTGGAATGCTTCACCGATGGCATGAGAATTGCCCATAAGCCCAGTATAGCCTATCGCAAAATCACTGTTAAATGTCACCGTCCATAGAGATGTACCGTCTCCCTGTATGATCACAGGCTTTCCTTCCATCATTCTCTTTATAACCTGATAGAATCCTTTTTTGCCATGAACTCCGAGCGGAACATGTCTCTCATCATAAGTGTGACTGGGTCTTACTATCGTTACCGGGAAGCCTTCTTCTCTGTATTTCTTCATAAGAAACTCCTCGCAGGCTATCTTGTTTCTTGAATATTCCCAGTGCGGATTTGCGAGTGTCGTTCCTTCGGTTATCACATAGCTGGCTGCAGGCTTGTTGTAGGCAGATGCTGAACTGATATAGATGTACTGATCTGTCTTATCCTTAAACAGGCGATAGTCACGTTCAACCTGATCAACGCTAAATCCTATAAACTCATTTACTACATCAAAATGCATGCCATCAAGCTTTTTTCTGACATCTCCTTCATCGGATATATCCGCCGTGATCAGATTTACATTCTGAGGCACTGCATCTGATCTGTTACCGCGGTTTAAGATCCACACTTCCCATAAAGGATCTTTTGAAAGTCTTCTTACTATAGCGGTACTTATTGTTCCCGTACCGCCTATAAACAATGCTTTTCTTTTCTTATCCATCTTATTCACCTATACACCTTAAACCATCATCTCATAGATCTTTGTACAGTCTTCTTCATTTAAGGTTACGAATCCGGATATGGTACCGTCTCTTCCGTCACCTCTGCACAGTACATTGACAAGTTTCGGGATATCCTCTTTCTTTGCTCCGAGTTCTTTAAAGTTCTTTGGCATTCCGATAGATATCAAGAATTTCTGAAATGCTTCGATCCCTTCAAGAGCAGTCCTTTCCGGATGATCAAAATCCATCTCGCAGCCCCATACTCTTACAGCCACTTTGGCAAATCTCATGATATCGTGATTCATCACATATTTGAATACCGCAGGCATTGTTACGGCAAGGCCTGCTCCGTGAGCACAGTCATAAAGAGCAGAAAGCTCGTGCTCTATGTTATGGCTGTTCCAGTCCTGGCTCCTTCCGACTCCGCATGAATGGTTATGAGCCATCATTCCTGCCCACATGATATTTGCTCTGGCTTCATAGTCATCAGGATCTTTGATCACTCTTTTTCCTTCATACTTCATTGTAAGAAGCAGAGCCTCGATAAGTCTGTCAGTTACTTCAACATCTTTTGAATTTGTAAGATATCTCTCATAAAGATGAGCCATTATATCAGTTATTCCTGCTGCTGTCTGATAAGGCGGCAGAGTCTGCGTGAGTGCAGGATTAAGGATTGAGAACTTGGGTCTTATAGCATTACCGCTCGCGCCCCTTTTGAACATCCCTTCTTCTTTGGTGATGACTGAATCCGGGCTGCCTTCACTGCCTGCTGCGGAAATGGTAAGGATCGTACCCACGGGAAGTGCTTCCTCTATATATTTTCCGCTGTAGAAATCCCAGAAATCTCCGTCATATACTACACCTGCCGCTATAGCCTTTGAAGAGTCTATTGTGCTTCCTCCTCCGACAGCCAGTATGAAATCAACGCCTTCTTTCTTACAAAGATCTATTCCTTCATAAACAAGTCCGCTCCTGGGGTTTGGCTTAACCCCTCCGAGCTCCACATATTTGAGGCCTTCCTTTTCAAGAGACTTCTTTACTCTGTCAAGCAGTCCCGAACGCTTGGCACTGCTTCCGCCATAGTGAATGAGAACCTTGCTTCCGCCGAATCTTTTTACATATGCTCCGGCTTCATTCTCTGTATCTTTTCCAAATGCAAAAAAAGTTGGTGAATAAAAAGTAAAATTTTCCATGCAACCTCCTTAATATCATAAAACAACTGCTGTAATATCATGATAAATGCTTGCAGCTTACAATAACAGAAGATTATTATTGTATTTTGACCGTTTTTTGCTATAGTGAGATTATGAACAGAAATGCTAAAGAAGAACTGAATTTTCCTTATATAAGAGATATTTCCTTTACCGAGAGCAATGCTCCTTCATATTTTCCGCCCCACTGGCACAATGCTGCGGAATTCTCCGTTATACTAAAGGACGGATGCAGATACAGGATAGGTGATACCGTATATGATCTTAATGAGGGAGACCTTCTTTTTGTGTGGCCCAGAGAACTTCATGAAGTCATGGATCTGCCCTCAAAAGGCAGCGTATTTGTTCAGTTTTCATCAAGTATTCTGGAAAACAACAGAGATCTTGTGTCTGCCTCAAGGTTTCTTAGCAGTTTTCATGTTATTTACGCAAAAAAAGAGCCCCTTTTGGCTCATGAATTAAAAGATATAATATATGAATTAAAGGACATTTATGACAAAAATCCGTATTTTCCGGAAACAAAATGCAAACTCTGCATTTACAGGATCCTTCTGCTGATAGGAGAATATGTAATGCAGGAGAAAAAGGACAGTTTAAGCTCATCAAGCTATTCCGAAGCATCCTGGGAATATGTCCGCTCTGCCTGCAGTTACATAGCGGATCACTCAACAGAGGATATATCCCAGTCGCACGTATCAAAAGTCATCGGTCTGAGTCATTACTATTTTTCAAAGCTGTTTAAGGAATACACACAGATGTCTTTTCCTGAATACATATCCCGTATCAGGGTACAGAATGCCGTTACCCTGCTTTCAGATAATAAGCTGTCTGTCACTGACTGCGCCTTCATGTCAGGTTTTCAGTCAACCACGACATTTAACAAGGTATTCCTTAAACTCATCGGATGCACCCCGAGAGAATTCAGAAAGCTGCATCGATGAGAGCTAAAACTCCATGACAAGTCCGACTCTAAGCTGATCTACCTTATCCTTGAGTATCTCTTTCATGATAGCGTATGCCCTGTCCTTTGTGCAGTGACCTGTACATACATAATCTATTCCCGTTTTTTTGATCTCTTCGGATATCCTTTTTACTTCCTCGTCAGACTTGTTGAACAGATGCAGACCTCCGATCAGACCATATACATGCCTGTCAGGAAATGTACTCTTTACTTCGTTGATGATATTGTATGCACCTCCGTGCGAGCAGCTGTTGATTATGACAAGTCCTTTTTGAGTATCTAAAACAAGACTCTGTTCATGTGAGAAATCATCAAACACCCATCCCTTGCCAGTGCGCCTTAGCATACGCTCACGTTTTCCTATCTTATCAAGCCCCGGTGTCTTATGAGGGATAAGATATACACCCTCGCAAAGCTTGTGATCGCCCGATACCATCTCGATTCTGTCAGGATAATCTTTAAGCAGATGTTTTGGTATGCCTATATATTTTTTAAAGATACGCTTCTTTTTGTAGCAATTCTCTCCGGTGTTCTCTCTCAGATAGAACTTAGCCTTTTCATTTTCCTTAAAGAATCGCGGTATACCATTCGCATGATCATAATGAGCATGACTGAGCACACCGTAATCTATATCTTTAATGTCAAATCCGAGCTTTTTTAGGTTTTCTGCAAAAAGATCCGTGCTTCCCGCGTCAACAAGTATCATTTTATCATTATGCTGGACAAGAATGGATAATCCCCATTCTCCGCAAAGATCATCGCTTGAAATGTTATCTACTATTACTGTCAGTTTTGTCTTATTCATACATCTTTGATACTTTCCTGAAACGACTTGAGCTTGTCAGTCAGATTCCTGGCATTTTTAAGATCAAGCCTGTACATTATG
This sequence comes from uncultured Lachnospiraceae bacterium, assembly GCA_902789785.1. Classification (GTDB taxonomy): domain Bacteria; phylum Bacillota; class Clostridia; order Lachnospirales; family Lachnospiraceae; genus Colinaster. The sequence continues at coordinate 5,162 of CADAPR010000016.1, read as the reverse complement.
AATTCTACACCAATATAAACTATAGCTATGCTGACTGCAACAGATATTGCAATGACAACAAGCTCCCCCGTCATCTTCTTTCCGCCAAACATAAACAGCTCGATGATGGCAACTACCAAAATACAATGGATCATCTCTCGTATTATCGTCTGTTTTACGGTCAGTTCCTTTTTCGAATACATGAAAAAAGCGGGGATCGTTGCCAAAAAGCCGTAGATCAGAGGATATAAGAAAGCTTCATATCCAAATCTCTGATCAGGTCTGAATATCGAACCGCAGACAAACATAGCAACATTTATCAGCACGGTACTTACAAAAAAACTCTTTAATATATCCTGGATCCTGTCTTTCATCTGCTCAGTTTCTCCTTGAACTCATGTACATACTTGCGGGATATAATGACATCCTCTCCGTTTTTGAGATGACACAGATATCTTCCGTTTAATGCCGGCTTGACACATTCGATCTTTAAAAGATTTACTATCACTGATTTCGATATGCGAATAAATCGGCGCTCATTTAGTATCTCTTCGAGCTCGTACAGCTTATGCGCTGTTTCATAGCAGTCGCCGCTAAGATATATAAATGTTCTGTCATCAACGCTTTCCACATAGAAGATATCCACTATGGGTATGTTATATTTCATTTCACCGTTTTTGACATCGATACTGCCCTGACGCGATTTAATGAAATTAACGATCTCCTTAACATTGGAATCAACCTTGTGGCATCCGATCTTTATGTATTCTTTTTTATCGTATCCGATCTCGCAAATCTCAATTTCCATATCAGTACTTTTCGCTTATGTTTAACTCTCCGGTATCCTTAAGGAAGCAGTCAAAGAATTCAACAACTATCTCATTGACTTTATCTATACATACTTTTGGATCTACACTCCCAGTACCGAGACTCTTTGCAAGCATAGGTGAAAACAAGGGAAGATCCGTAAAATTCATATGTCCGCTACCTTCAAAGTATGTCGTATATCCATTCCTTGCATTATCCATTATAACATTATTGATATATGTATATCCCGATTTTTTAGCTTCGATCGACTGATCATGATGATTCTCATTCTCCACGTTAAGTATCGGTGTCAGATATGCCTCATCATTATATATAACCTTACCGTCCTTCATATCGATCTCTTCACCGAGCATTGTTCCGTCAAGATCGATAACAGCATCTATATCATCTCTTCTTGCGACTGTCACCGCTGTGGCTCCTCCAAGAGAATGCCCCATCAGACCTATCTTTTCCACATCTATCATATTTAAGATGCAGTCTATCTTTTCAGGATTGTTTTCATCATAAAACCATGATTCGTCAGGTGACTGCTTGACTGCTGTCTTTACAGTATCTATCACAAAATTAACATCATCTATCCTAAGCTTCATCCATTTGCTGGTTTCAGGATAAATCTCTTCATCTGGCAGATCGCTGTTTTGAATATACAATACGCTCTGTATGAACTGAGGATCTACAGTTACTATCTTTCCTGTTGAGTCCTTTGTAAAGAATGAGTGATAGGGATGATCCAGACTTATCACCACGTATCCGTGACTGGCAAGCTCCATATATGTTGAAGTATTGCTCTGATAATAACCGAATGCTCCGTGAGAAAATATAACAAGCGGCAGTGAATGCTTGGTTATCTTATCTGTATCGGCAGGATAATAGAAATGAATCGGAACTTCACGGAAAGAATCGTCATTTTCAAATTCCTCCAGTCTTGACGGATCTATGAGTATCGCGCTGCTTACAGCAACTTCATGCTCTCCTGTCAACGGACGGCCGTTATAATCCTTAAAAACAAATGCAGGTATGAGTGAAGATGCGATGATAAGAATGCCAAACAGCATGCTGCAAACTATCGCTGCTCTCTTCTTTTCCTTTTCATTTTTGATATTTACAAGAAAGCTTACCGCAGATATCAAGATCCGCATCACAAGTACGATAAAAAGACATTTGAATCTGAACCCGAAATCGATCTTGGGAAGGAATATCATTATAAGATATGTCAGGATCTCTATCCCGGAAACAAAGAGGCGTCTTTTTGACCATTCTCTCTTAACATCTTTGTTAGTCAGTTCAAATATACCAAATCCTATCTCTGTCAGTATCAATACGACAAGCAGTAATATTTCCATATAAAAAACTCCTTTCATCTACCTGTTAAGCAAAATGTAATAGATAAAAGGAGTATCTTCAATATGTCTGGGGGTAAGATGCACTAAACTACGGCAAGATGCACAGACTCATTGCTTTTCTGTATAATAATGCGGCCAGAGTGGCTTCTATCACAATTAGCCCTCCCAGGAGCACATTCTGATCCATCTTAGTTCCTAAGAGTACCACTAGCACCATTAATGCCATAGTAATAAACATGTTTGGCAATAGATAAAGACTTACAGCAGGTCCCTGCTTTACCACTTCCACCTCATTCTCCCAGTCAAGGCGCATATGCTTTATTCCGCATACACATCCCCACGCAGTAGAAAAGGCACAAAGACACAGTCCAAGTACAATCGACAGCAGTGCAGTCATGAAAGGTGTCTTCATTGAAATGCAAAAGCAGATCGTTGCAAACAGTGTAAACGGAACCGTAAGGTAGATATTAAACAGCATCTTTCCCTGATACAGAGTCTTTTTTGTTATGGGAAGACTCTGAACTATCCAGTAGTTCTTTCCTTCGAGTGAAGGAGTCATTGCAGTCGTAGCCGCCATACCTATACAGAAATATATGATGAACGGAACAGCAGGATAGAGCATTTCCTTCGTGACAGGCGCTCCCTGAAGCACTGTATATATAGCCTTATCTATATCCACTACAAGGACCGCGATACTCATGATCATTACAAGCAGTTCTCCCATAGCAGCATTGGTCATATAGACAGTTGAGCCTGTCATTCTCTTAAATTCCTTGTATGCAATGGCATTTACAACGCTTCTCTTCCTTAGATCGTTCATGCTGTATTTCTTTGAAGCAGCATGATTCTTAAGATTCGAATTGATCTTTCTGTAACTTTTTCCTACAGGAATGAATATCAGTACAAATACAGTAACTGTTACAATGATCAACAGTAAGAAATCAATAATCTTAAGTCTGCAGACAGAATTCTCAAACCATTTGATAGGCAGATATATACGTGCATACTTATCCACGTATAAATGAACGGATTCAAGTGCCTCTTTTCCCTTGCCGTTTTTAAACACGGATTCAATGACAAACCTTGATGCGAATACTAAAAGCACAAATATAAATGTAAGTATAGTCTGAACGATATTTGTCTTTCTGAAACCCGCGCTTATCTTAGCGATCACAAATCCTATAAAAGATGCGATGAGCATTGGGATCACCGGTATAAAAAACGACAGGATGATCCAGACAGGATATGCCAAAACAGCGGGTTTTGCATATATCCCCCATCCGATCATCATGGATAGGGCGATGCTTAAATACCATCCAAGACTCTTTACATACATATACATGAACTTGCAGCCTGCAACAGTCCTTGCTTCAAATGGCAGTGACATGAGCATATCGTATTCTTTAAAATTAAAAAGATATCCGTTTGTCTTAAAGAATGTAAAAAAGAATGAGATTATACTGATCGTGATCACGCAGATGGCAGGTATCGCATCTGTGATGCCTATCTGTCCGTAACCTATGCATGTCGCGATACAATATGCCATTAGCATCAGATAAAGGACTGACATGCCGATATAATTGCCTATGACACGGCTCTTTTTCTTTTTGTCTGTTCCGTATCTATAAATATTTAACTGGCTGGTCGATCTTAAAAGAGTCTTAAGAAGCACCAAACTACTTCTGTTCATCCGCCACCTCCAAAAAGACCTCTTCAAGCGACTGATTGCCTATCATATCATCCATATTTCCGCTGTCTATGATCTTTCCCTGTTTGATGATAGCTACCTTGTTGCAGAGTTTTTGTGCTACATCAAGTACATGAGTCGAAAAGAATATGGCAATCCCTTGATCACACAGATCATGCATGATCTGTTTAAGTGTGTATGATGCCTTCGGATCAAGTCCGACAAAAGGTTCATCCATGACTATAAGCTTCGGCTCATGAATGAGCGCCGATATGATAGCCAGCTTCTGTTTCATGCCATGAGAATATGAGCTTATCAGATCTCCGAGAGAATCTGTTATCTCAAACATGTCCGCGTACTTTTTGATGACCTCTTTTCTTTTTTCTTCGTCTATCTCAAATACGTCTGCAATAAAATCAAGATACTGTATGGCTGTAAGATTCTCATAAAGATCAGGATTGTCCGGGATATATGCAGTTATCTTTTTGCACTCTATAGGCTCATCCTTAACAGAATGACCGTCTATATATATATCACCCTCACTAAAGTCAAGGACTCCTACAACCGCTCTTATAGTCGTAGATTTACCTGCTCCGTTATGACCGATGAATCCATATATATCTCCGCTCTCAACAGTTAAGGTAACATTATCCGCCGCCTTCTTTCCCTCTCCATATGATTTCGTATAGCCTTTGATTTCAAGAATCGCTTTCTTTTCCATTTTTTTAACCCTTTTTCTTTGATACTACCTTCTTATGGAATCCTCTCTTCTCACAGTAAGGACATTTCAGTCTTCTGGCCGTCCCTACATGGATCGCAAGGAGTACCGCTAACATAGAAGGCACATAACGCTCGCCGCAGTTTGGACATTCATAATATCCCGCATCGTGTTCTATCTTCATACCCATGATCCCGAACAGAACTATTGCAATATAGGATATAACAAGCAGTGCATAGCCGATCAAAGCATCACCCTGATTTATAAATATTTCGCTTATCTTTGTTAGAATGATACATAAGGGAATTATAATGATCCCCATTACGATCTCCATTCTTAACAGGTTTCTGTCTGCTTTTTCTGCTTTCGCCTGCATTTCGATCAGAGACTGTTCTGCCTTTTTTGTATATTCATCCAATGCAATACGTTCTCCTGTAAGGAGTTCATTTACATTCGTACCGATCAGTTCACAAAGCTCCATCATGATCGATGCATCGGGAAGGCTCTTTCCTGTCTCCCATTTTGAGACCGCCCTGTCGGTGATGCCAAGTTTCTCTGCCAGGGACGCCTGAGTAAATCCCTTTTCCTTTCTGCATGCTGCAATGAA
>CADAPR010000015.1 GCA_902789785.1 uncultured Lachnospiraceae bacterium | reverse complement strand
TATGTTAAAGAGATCGTATCTGACGGTTCAAAAAGGATGCAGAAGGTTTATGCCGATATAGAGAGCATGCTAATAAGCTAGCCTGACCGCAAAATATTGCTGTCTATATATATATTTGACAATAAAATGCAGAATAATGCGATTTACATCAAAAAAATATTTGCTATAATCGTAGTTAGTTCTTAAAAAGGTGATCTGAATATATGGAAGAGATGAGAGGAATGCCCGTAGTCAAGCATATCGCTGAGGATGTTACGGGACGAATGGAAGCACTTGCGAAAAAAGGTATCGTGCCGACACTGGCAGTAATACGTGTCGGGGAGAGAGAGGCCTTATGAAGCGCTTTGGATCGGTAAATGCCAAAGTTGTGAGCAAGGTTTTGCCGCAAGGGGTTGACGAAGAGGAGTTAATCGATTTACTATTAGAGTGCAACAGGGATGAAAGTATTCACGGCATCCTGCTTTTCAGACCTCTTCCCAAGCATCTTGACGAAAAGAAGATCGTAGAACTGGTAGATCCTAGAAAGGATGTCGACTGTATGTGCCTTACAAACATAGCGCATACATTTACCCAGTCCGGTCTCGGACATGAGCCCTGTACTCCGTCAGCTGTCATAGAGATGATGGATTTTTACGGGATAGATCTTACGGGTAAAAAGGTTGTCGTTGTCGGCAGGAGCATGGTAGTGGGAAAACCCATGGCCATGATGCTTCTTAAGAGAAACGCTACGGTAACGATCTGCCATACAAAGACAAAAGACCTAAAGAATGAATGCAGACAGGCCGATATAATAGTTGCATGTGCAGGTGTGGCCGGCATGATAGATGACTCGTATATCTCTGAAGGCGCTATAGTATTTGACGTCGGAATAAATGTTGTTGACGGAAAGTTGTGCGGTGATGTAAAATATGAGTCGGTTTCGGGCACGGCGTCCAAAGCAACGCCTGTTCCTGGTGGTGTCGGAACCGTCACCACATCAGTTCTGCTCAAGCATACCGTATGGGCTGCCGAGCAGATGAGTGAATAAAAAATTGATTTTACAGCGGACTTAAGATTTGTTACAATATAGGTGTAAGATCACAATATCAATTTGATATAAGTTTCCGGTTCATTGAATCGGGATTTATATACTCCCCCTTTTACAAGACCATTTGCGCCCCCCGTAAATGGTCTTTCCCTTTTATATCCCAAAAAGATTATTGTATGAAAAATCTTATATTTCATCCAAAAGTGTATACACGATAATAAAAATATTGTAAAATATACACACAGTATGAAGGAAAAAGGTATGGTGGAATATGGAGAGATACTACGATAGTCTTACGGGGCTGCCCGGAATGTCGTATTTCTATGAACTGGCAGACGCCGAAGGCAGGCGCCTTGTCGCTGAAGGAAGTACGCCTGCTATCCTTTTTATGGATATCAGCGGGATGAAACAGTTCAATCATAAGCATGGCTTCAGGCAGGGCGACGACCTGCTCATTTCTTTTGCTTCACTCCTTACAGATCAGTTCGGCATAGATAACTGCAGCCGTTTCATACAGGACCACTTTGTTGTTGTGACAGATTCAAAAGATGTTGAAGAAAGGATAAGGCATCTTTTTAAAGAGTGGAAAAAGATAGGCGAGATGGGAAAGATGCCGATAAGAGTCGGCATATATGTATATCAGAACAGCGGCAGGGATATAGTAATGGCATGCGATAATGCCAAGGTTGCCTGTGACATGATAAGAAACACCTATTCATCAGGCATAAACTACTTTAATAAAGAACTTGAACTGGATATCGAGAAGAAGGAATATATAATCTCAAACATAGACAGAGCGATCTGTGAGAAATGGATAAACGTATATTATCAGCCGATAGTAAGAGCGGTAAACGGAAGAGTCTGTGATGAAGAGGCTCTTTCAAGATGGATAGATCCTTTAAAGGGATTTCTTTCTCCGGCGGATTTTATAGGTATACTTGAAGATGCGCATCTTATCTACAAGCTCGATCTTTACGTCGTTGAGCAGATCATTGAAAAGATAACAAGGATATCATCCCTTGGACTTAATCCTGTACCGCAGTCCGTTAATCTTTCAAGGACCGACTTTAAAGAATGCGATATGGTTGAAGAGATCTGCAGACGTATGGATGGGGCAGGCCTTGATCACAGTCTTCTTACCATAGAGATTACAGAGAGCGCGATAGCCGCTGATTTTGATTACATGAAACAGCAGGTAAACAGATTCAGGGATCTGGGATTTCAGGTCTGGATGGATGATTTCGGCAGCGGATATTCATCTCTTGATGTTCTGCATGATCTTGAATTTGATCTTATCAAGTTTGATATGCGTTTTCTGCATAAGCTTGATGACGGAGTAAACGGAAAGATCATACTGACGGATCTTATGAGAATGGCAACGACGCTTGGGCTTGAAACAGTCTGCGAGGGAGTAGAGACTCTTGAACATGAAAGATTCTTGCAGGAGATAGGCTGCGGCAAGCTGCAGGGCTATTACTATACAAAACCGATCCCTGTCGAAAGGATAATAGACAAGTATGCCAACGGAGGCGGCGTAAGATTTGAATCGCCAAAGGAAACACCTTATTATGAGAGTCTGGGAAGGATAAACCTTTATGACCTTGGCTCGACTATCGGAAATGAAGGAAATGATCTTGATCGTTTCTATAATTCCATTCCGATGGCTATAATGGAGCTTTCTGATGATTCCGTGCGTCTGGTAAGGGGCAATAAATCATATCAGCAATTCGCTGCAAGGACATTTGAAAGAAACGTCGGAAACAGTTTCGAGAGGTTTGATACCATTCCCGAACATCACAGGGATACCTTCCTAAGACTTATGATCGAATGTGCGAATACAGGAAAGAGGATCTATGTGGATGAAACCATGCCAAACGGCATGACAGTGCATTCATTTATGAGAAGGATCGCTGTAAATCCGGTGACCGGGACAAAATCTGTGGCTCTTGCAGTCCTTTCGGTGACTGATGATCATTCGCATATGATATAAATTTACTGCTTATGTCATGACAACAGACATAAGCAGTTATTTTTGTCGGATATTCGGTTTACATAATTCCAAAACATCCTTTACCTGTCCCTGCAAAAGCAATGAAGATAAAGAAAAGACCCGTATTCGCATCGATACGGGTCTTTAGCAGCTGATAGGGGAATCGAACCCCTGATTCCGCCGTGAGAGGGCGGCGTCTTAACCTCTTGACCAATCAGCCATAAGTGCTTTATTTAGCACGCTTGTTTATTATATAGGCTCATATATAAAAAAGCAAGTCTTTTTTTCAATTCTTTTTAACAGTAAAGAGTCTTGTATATATTACCAGTTTATAAACAATCATAAATATTATATGAAAATATACTCAAAATCCTTTCTTTGTGATAAGATAAAACGTAGTTTAGGCGGGAGAGTTTTTAGATGGGTACTCAAAACAGTAATCAATTCAACAACGACATAGGGAACAGGATTCAGGAGTCTGTGCTGGATGCGCTTAGAACGGGGGATTTCAGCAAGCTTAATCTTGATATTACAGATTCTGTAAAGGAAGTATTAAACGGTGTGGGAGATACGATAAATTCCGCGGTCAGCGAAGCTAAAGGGACTGCTTCGAGCGCTGCAAGAGGATTTACTTCATCACCGTATGTAAAGTCATACCGTGATACTGCGGCCATGGATATCGCAAGACATCAGGCTCAGAGAGAGCAGCTTAAGAAAAAGGCTGCAAAGCGTATCAAGTTTGTAGACAAGGGCGGTGTAACAGGCGTCTTTCAGATCATCATGGGATGGCCTTTTACTGTCGTGGGACTTGTAGGCTTTTTCAGTTCTCTGACAGAGCTGGACGCTTTTGGCATAGCGCTGGGAGCGATGTTTCTTGCAGCCGGCATAACGGCTATAATCAAGGGCATAGGAAAGATAACCCTAAGGAGCCTTGCCGTAAGATACAGGGATCTATGCAAGGACAAGCAGTATGAGAGCGTTGATACCATTGCAAACTCAACGGGTGCGACAAGAGAAAAGGTCATTAGGAATATAAAGAAGATATTAAAGAAGGGATTCTTCCCCGAAGGCTTCCTCGATGAACAGGAAACCACCTTCATGGTATCCAAGGAAGTCTATGAGCAGTATCTTTTGGCTGAAAATGGCAGAAAGGCCAAGGAACAGGAAGATCTTGAGAGACAAAAGAACAACCAGATGACCACTGCCGAGCAGACAGAGCTTGATGTCATGATCAGCAAGGGAAACCAGTATATCACAAGACTAAGACAGCTCAATGACAACATACCGGGCCAGGTCATCACAGAAAAGCTTACAAGGCTTGAAGGGCTTCTCGGAGAGATATTTGACAGAGTAAGAGAACATCCAGATCAGATGGTAAACTGCAGAAAGCTCATGGACTATTATCTTCCTACCATGATAAAGCTTGTTGAAGCATATGAGGAATATGACAAGGTAAGCTCGCCGGGCGAGGATATCAAGGCTGCCAAGAACGAGATAGAAAAGACACTCGATATCATCAACCAGGCATTCGTTGAACTCTTAAACAAGCTCTACCAGAGTTCAGTATGGGATGTAAAGGCAGAAGCAAATGTTTTAAAGACGATGCTAAGACAGGAAGGTCTGGCAGACGACAGATTTAAGGAAGCCAGCGGCAACGCCGATCTGCTAAACGAAACAGCTTCTATGAGCATTCAAGAGGAGGATGATATATTTATAGAAGAAAAGGAACAGGTTGAAGTTCCTGTGGTAAATGAGATATAATGTTACATATTTATATATATTAAAGGAGTATAGAGATGACTGATAACATGGAATTGATCGCGGAAAGCGCGAAGGTAGAGCTGACAGACGAAGAAAAGCAGACCGTTACAAGCTATGCGGACAGTATAGATATACGTGATTCCCAGATGGTGCTTCAGTACGGCGCCGGTGCTCAGAAGAAGATATCAGACTTTTCCGAAACAGCATTAAAGAGCGTGAGAACAAAGGATCTTGGCGAGATAGGAACGCTCCTTGGAAACGTTGTAAGCGAGCTTAAGAGCTTTGATGTTACAGAGGAAAAGGGAATCTTTGGCTTCTTTAAAAAGGAAGTGAACAAGGTTCAGTCGATAAAGGCTAGATACGACAAGGCCGAGACAAACGTAAACAACATAGTAAAGGTAATGGAGAACCATCAGGTAACCCTTCTTAAGGATATCGCGATGTTAGACCAGATGTATGAATCAAACCTCAAGTATTTCAAAGAGCTTACTCTTTACATACTTGCAGGAAAGCAGAAGCTTGCAGATGCAAGAAACGTTGAACTTCCGAAGCTTCTTGCAAAAGCCGAGGAGAGCGGACTTCCCGAGGATGCGCAGGCAGCCAAGGACTATGCTTCACTCGTAGACAGATTCGAAAAGAAGATATATGATCTTGAGCTTACAAGAAACATCTCTATGCAGATGGCTCCTCAGATAAGACTGATCCAGAATAACGACACGGTTATGAGCGAGAAGATCCAGTCTACCATAGTAAATACCATTCCTCTTTGGAAGAGCCAGATGGTTATTGCTATCGGTCTTGATCATTCTCAGGATGCAGCCAAGGCTCAGCGTCAGGTTACCGATGCTACAAACGAGCTTCTAAGAAAGAATGCGGAAGCATTGAAGATGGCTTCTATAGAGACAGCAAGGGAGAGCGAGAGAGGTATCGTGGATATCGAGACTCTCACACAGACAAACCAGACACTTATCGATACTCTCGACGAGGTAATGAAGATACAGGACGAGGGAAGAGTAAAGAGAGCAGAGGCAGAACAGGAACTCGCAAGGATCGAGGATCAGATGAGAAACAAGATCTTGGAGGTTTCAAAGGTAAGACAGTGATCTTACAAAAACAGTTGATTTTTGGCACATGAAGTGTTAAGATAATCATTGTTAAATATGTTTACTAGATTAGAGTGGATTTGCGTCCACTCTTTTTTATGGATTATGGAAGGATGTGTTATATGTCAAAAGCGGATTATGAAGCCCGCACCGAAGAGATGATGACACCCATAGCAGACAGGCTCTCATTAAAGATCTACGATGTTGAGTTTGTAAAGGAAGGGCAGGATTACTATTTAAGAGTGTATATCGATAAAGAAGGCGGTGTCACTATCGATGACTGCGAGGCAGCAAGCAGAGCCCTGTCGGATATGCTCGATAAGGAAGATTTCATAAGCGAGGCATATGTACTCGAGGTGAGCAGTCCAGGACTTGGAAGGACTCTAAAAAAGGAAAGGCATTTCTTAAACAGCCTTGGTGAAGAGGTCGAGATAAAGACCTACAAGCCGATAGACGGCTTAAAGGAATTTACAGGGATCCTAAAGGACTATAAGGATGATACCGTTATAATCGAAACCGATGCAGGTGAAATGAACTTTAGAGCAGATATGATCGCGAAAGCGAGTCTGACAATAGATTTTTAAAACAAACAGGAAAGAGAGGATAATACAAAAAACGATGAATAAGGAACTGATAGAAGCTTTAAATGCACTTGAGAAGGAAAAGGAGATCAGCAAGGAGACTCTTTTTGAGGCGATCGAGAACTCGCTTCTTACAGCATGCAAGAACCATTTCGGCAAGGCAGACAATGTAAAGGTCGAGATCGACAGAGAAACAGGTGATTTCCTTGTTTATGCTCAAAAGACTGTTGTCGAGTCTGCTGATGAGGTAGAGGATGGCATGCTTCAGATCACTTTAGATGAAGCAAAGAGCATTTCAAAGAAGGCTCAGGTCGGAGATGTCGTTAATGTTGAGATCAAGTCAAAGGAATTCGGACGTATCGCAACACAGAATGCAAAGAATGTCATCCTTCAGAAGATCAGAGAAGAGGAAAGAGACGTTATCTATAATCAGTACTACGGCAAGGAGAAGGATATCGCAACAGGTATCGTTCAGAGATATATCGGAAAGAACATCTCTATAAACCTTGGAAAGGCCGATGCACTCCTAAACGAGTCTGAACAGGTAAAGACAGAGAACTTCAGACCTACGGAGCGCATAAAGGTATACATAATAGAGGTCAAGAAGACAAACAGAGGACCCCGCATCCTTGTGAGCCGTACACATCCCGAGCTCGTAAAGAAGCTCTTTGAATCTGAAGTAACAGAGATAAAGGACGGCACAGTAGAGATCAAGTCTATCGCGCGTGAAGCAGGAAGCAGATCAAAGATCGCCGTATGGAGCAACAATCCAAACGTAGATCCTGTCGGAGCATGCGTAGGTATCAACGGAGCAAGAGTAAACAGCATCGTTGATGAATTAAAAGGCGAGAAGATCGATATCGTATGCTGGGATGAGAACCCCGGTATCCTTATCCAGAATGCTCTTTCTCCCGCAAAGATCGTTGCTGTATTCGCTGATCCCGATGAAAAGACCGCAAAGGTTGTAGTTCCCGATTATCAGCTCTCTCTTGCTATCGGCAAGGAAGGACAGAACGCACGTCTTGCAGCAAGACTCACAGGATACAAGATCGATATCAAGTCTGAGACTCAGGCTAAGGATGCTCCCGGATTCCGTTATGAAGACTACATGGATGACGAGGATGAGTACGAAGACGAGTACGAGGAGTATGAGGAGTACGACGAGGAGAGTACAGAGGTTGACGAATAAGAAGATACTTTCGCTTTTGGGTCTGGCAACAAGATCGAGAAATCTTGTAAGCGGCGAATTCATGACTGAGCGATCCGTCAAGGACGGAAGTGCAAAGCTCGTGATAGTAGCAATAGATGCGTCAGACAATACAAAGAAGGAATTCAGTGACATGTGTGCATTCTATAAAGTGCCCATTGCCTTTGTCGGGACCAAGGAGGAACTGGGAAAGAGCATGGGAAAGGAGATGCGCGCGTCGCTGTCCATAACGGATCAGGGTTTTGCGAAATCCGTAAATAAACTGTTGCAGGAGGTAGTACAGTAGATGGCTAAGATGAAGATATCAGAATTAGCAACTGAGATAAATGTTGATAAAAACGAGATTGTGGCGTTCCTTCAGAGCACGGGCTTTGAAGTAAAGAGCGCTACAAAGAGCATAGAGGATGAACAGATTGAAGCTGTAAAGGCTAAATTTGCTCCCAAGCCTCAAAAGAAGGCAGAGGCCCCCAAAAAGGAAGAAAAACCTGCTCCCAAAAAGGAAGAGGCACCTGTAAAGGAAGCACAGACAGATGCAAAGAAGGAAGCAAAGCCTGTTGATGCTCCATTAAAGAAAAAGAAAAAGAGCAGTGTTATCATCGTTGGCGCAGGAAGCAACGCGCTTGGAAGAAATGCACGTCCCGGTCAGGCTCAGTCAGCCCGTCCGGTTCAGGCTGTTCCTAACAGAAATGTTGTTCTCGGTCCCAACCAGATGATCAACAAGGCTACAGGAAAGATCATGGAAAAGCTCCCGCCTAAGAAGGTTGAGGAGGAAAAGGTAGCAAGCGAGCCTGTAAAAGAGACAAATACAGAAGTAAAGACAGAACGTGATACTAACGCTAACAGAGGTCATGACACATCAAAGGATCGTCAGATCAGAGGTGATCGCAATGAAGCAAACAGACAACAGGGCGAGGGCAGGCCTAATAGAAACTTTGATAATGGAAACAGAGGCCCTGCTCAGGGTAACAAAGGCAGGGATTTTAATCAAAATCCTAATCAGCGTCCTAACAGGAATTCACAGGGTGATCAGCGCCCTGCGAACAGAGATGGAAGGCCGTCAGATAGATTCAGAGATAACAAGCCGGGTGCATTCATGGACGCGCCGGGCACATCGGGAAAGCCGCAGGATAACAGACGCGGCAACCAGATGGGCAAGGACAAGAGATCCAAGAAGGATGCTATCTACGAAGAGGAAGAAGTAAAGAACAAGAATAAAGCAGGCAGATTCATCAAGCCCGAGAAGAAGGAAGAGGTAGTTGAGGAGATCAAGGTTATCACTCTTCCTGAGGTCATAACAATAAAGGAACTTGCGGAAAAGATGAAGATGCAGCCTTCCGTTATCGTAAAGAAGCTCTTCTTGCAGGGCCAGATGGTGACTGTAAACCAGGAGATCTCATACGAGGAAGCAGAGAACATCGCAATAGACTACGACATCATGTGCGAACAGGAAGTAAAGGTCGATGTCATCGAGGAACTCTTAAAAGAGGATGAGGAAAAGGAAGAGAATCTGGTTGAGAGAGCACCCGTTATCTGTGTAATGGGTCACGTAGACCATGGTAAGACTTCACTTCTTGATGCTATACGTAAGACAAACGTTACAGACAAGGAAGCAGGCGGTATCACTCAGCATATCGGTGCATACATGGTAGAAGCGGGCGGAAGAAAGATCACTTTCCTTGATACACCCGGACATGAAGCATTCACCGCTATGCGAATGAGAGGTGCAAATGCTACAGATATCGCGATACTTGTTGTTGCTGCAGATGACGGTGTAATGCCTCAGACTGTTGAAGCTATAAACCATGCAAAGGCTGCAGGCATCGAGATCATCGTTGCTGTAAACAAGATAGACAAGCCCAATGCCGACATTAACAGGGTTAAGCAGGAGCTTGCCGAATACGAGCTCATTCCCGAAGACTGGGGCGGAAGCACGGTATTTGCTCCCGTGAGTGCAAAGACCGGAGAAGGAATTAAGGAACTTCTCGATATGGTACTCCTTACAGCTGATATCCTTGAGCTTAAGGCTAATCCGAAGAGAAAGGCAAGAGGTCTTGTAATAGAGGCAGAGCTTGACAAGGGAAGAGGTCCTGTTGCGACGATCCTTATGCAGAAGGGTACTTTAAAGGTAGGAGACTTCGTGTCTGCAGGAGCTTGCTACGGCAAGGTAAGAGCGATGCTTGATGACAAGGGAAGACGTGTCAAGGAGGCAGGCCCTTCAACACCTGTTGAGATCCTTGGTCTTAACGATGTTCCCGAGGCAGGTGAGGTATTCATAGCTCATGATTCCGATAAGACAGCAAAGAGCTTTGCAGATACATACAAGGCACAGAACAAGGTAAAGAAACTTGAAGAGACCAAGTCTAAGATGAGCCTTGATGACGTATTCAGCCAGATCAAGGAAGGCAATCTTAAGGAACTCAACCTTATCGTCAAGGCTGACGTTCAGGGCAGCGTCGAGGCTGTCAAGCAGTCGCTTGTCAAGCTTTCCAACGACGAAGTTGTCGTTAAGTGCATCCACGGCGGCGTAGGTGCGGTAAACGAGAGTGATGTAAGCCTTGCTGCTGCAAGTAATGCGATCATCATCGGATTTAACGTACGTATCGATGCAAATGCCAAGGAGACAGCCGAGAGAGAAGGCGTTGATGTAAGACTCTACAAGGTAATCTACCAGGCTATAGATGATGTTGAAGCTGCAATGAAGGGAATGTTGGATCCCATCTTTGAGGAGAAGGTCATCGGTCATGCCGAGGTACGTCAGATATTCAAGGCCAGCGCTGTCGGAAACATCGCAGGTTCATATGTTACTGACGGTATGTTCCAGAGAGGCTGCAAGATACGTATCACAAGAGCAGGAGAGCAGATCTACGAAGGCGAGCTTGCATCTCTTAAGAGATTCAAGGACGATGTCAAGGAAGTCAAGGCAGGATACGAATGCGGTCTTGTATTCGAGAAATTTGATGCTATGGCCGAGCTTGATATAGTAGAGGCTTATATAATGGTAGAGGTACCAAGATAAATGAGAAAGAACAGCATTAAGAATACCAGGATAAACGGTGAAGTCCAGAAGGTACTGGCAGAAGTCATAAGAGGAGAGATCAAGGATCCGAGGATCCCCGAGTTTACTTCTATCGTAAGCGTTGAGGTGGCTCCAGATCTTAAAAACTGCAAGGCTTATGTTTCGGTACTTGGTGACGATGAAAAGGCGGCCGAGGCGCTTGAGGGATTAAAGAGCGCTTCCGGCTTTATAAGAAACAGGCTTGCAAAGGAGCTTAACTTAAGAAATACGCCCGATCTTCACTTTTATCTTGATCAGTCCATAGCTTATGGCGTCGATATGAGCAAGAAGATCGACGAGGTCATAAGAGCCGATGAGGAAAAAAGCAGACAATGATTGATATTTTAAAAGAGGTTGAGTCAGCCGTAAGTATCGGGATAGGCGGACACATAAGACCCGACGGCGACTGCATAGGCGCCTGCATGGCGATGTATCTGTATCTAATCAAAAACTGCCCCGACAAAAAGGTATATGTATATCTGGATGACTTCTCGCCTGTCTTTAACTGCCTTGAGGGCATAGACAGGATAAAGAGGCCTGACGGTCTTAAGCATGCGCACGATATCTTCATGTGCATCGACTGCAACGCCGAGAGGCTGGGAGATTCCCTCCCTGCTTTTGAAGGTGCAAAGAAGCGCATAAACATAGATCATCACATAACAAATTCAGGCGACGGAGATATAAACTACATCGATCCTTCGGCCAGCAGTGCGAGCGAGCTCGTATTTGACTGCATGGATGAAGAAAAGATCGATGAAAGCATCGCAAAGGCCATATATCTTGGCATAGTCCATGATACGGGAGTCTTTCAGTATTCAAATGTGTCGCCAAAGACATTAAGGATAGCGGCAAAGCTCATAGAATACGGATTTGACTTTCCAAAGCTCATAGAAGAGACCTTTTATCAGAAGACATATGTCCAGAACCAGATAATGGGAAGGACCTTGCTTGAGAGCGTTCTCTTCCTCGAAAAGAGATGCATAGTCGGTCATCTGGATCAGAAGACGATGCATTTTTACGGAGTAAACAACAAGGACATGGATGGAATAGTCAACCAGCTAAGATACACAAAGGGAGTTGACTGCGCCGTGTTCATGTATGAGACGGAACCTTTAAAATACAAGGTAAGCCTGCGCTCAAACGGAGTGATAGACTGTTCCGTGATCGCCGCATACTTTGGCGGAGGCGGGCATGTCAGAGCTGCAGGATGCGTTTTGGAGGGGACCTTCCACGATGCCGTGAACAATCTGTCAAAGCAGATCGAAAAGCAGTATAAGGAAAATGATTAACGGAATAATAAATGTTTACAAGGAGGAGGGTTACACCTCCTTCGATGTCGTTGCGAAACTAAGAGGCATCACAAAGATAAGAAAGATCGGACATACCGGGACTCTCGATCCGGACGCGACAGGAGTGCTGCCCGTATGCATAGGATCTGCAACAAAGCTATGCGACATGCTCACCGACAAGACAAAGGAATATGTCGCCGATATGAAGCTTGGCATAACGACCGATACCCAGGATATGAGCGGACAGGTCATAGATGAAAAAGAAGTTAACATAACTACAGATGAGTTCAGGGATGCAATCCTTTCTTTCATAGGCCCGTCTAAGCAGATACCTCCGATGTATTCAGCTTTAAAGGTGGGCGGCAAAAAGCTCTGTGACATGGCAAGGGCAGGCGTTACGGTCGAAAGAAAGCCAAGAGATATAAATATCAGTGATATAAAGATACTTGATATAGATGATACATCGGCAAAGATAAGAGTAAACTGCTCGAAGGGTACATATATCAGGACTCTTTGCAACGATATAGGACAGAAGCTTGGCTGCGGCGCAGTCATGACAGGTCTTGTAAGGACAAGATCTGGAAGCTTTGCTATCGATAAGGCATATAAGCTTGATCAGATAGAGGAGCTTGCAAAAAAAGGAGAGCTTGACTCGATCGTTATAAATGTCGATGAAGTATTTTCTGATCACAAAGCAGTGACAGTAAGCGGCGAAAATGAAAAGAGAGTCTTAAACGGAAATCAGATAAGACTTGACATGAAAGAGAAGCTTTTAAGAGTCTATCTTGAAAACGGATCCTTTGCGGCCGTTTATTCATATGATAGAAACAAAGACTGCTTCGTGCCGTTTAAGATGTTTCTGTAAGACTTGACGATACAGGCAAAATAAGTCAAAATTAATATGTATGCCATATTTACATAAGAGGATGAGATGAATTCTACTATTTTACTGGAACTGGCCGGAGGACTGGGCCTTTTCCTATTTGGAATGTCCTTGATGAGCGAGAGTATTGAAAAGGCCGCAGGTGCCAAGCTAAGAAGCATTCTCGCAATGTTTACCAAAAACAAGCTCATGGGTACGATAGTCGGTGTAGTATTTACCGGTATCATACAGTCATCGAGCGCCTGTACCGTAATGGTAGTCAGCTTTGTTAACGCAGGGCTGATGGAACTTTCTCAGGCGGCCGGTGTCATATTCGGTGCCAATATCGGTACTACCATCACTTCTCAGCTTGTTTCATTCAATCTTTCCAAGGTAGCTCCGCTCTTTGTTCTTGCCGGAGTTCTTGCCGTAATGTTTATCAAAAATGAGACGATAAAAAAGATAGGGGATATCGTGCTCGGATTCGGCATACTGTTCATGGGTCTTTCCCTTATGAGCGGTTCGATGGCCGGACTCAAGGAATCCCAGAATGTCGTTGATGCACTTGCCGGAATGAACAATCCGCTGCTGGCGGTGCTTCTCGGAACTGTAGTAACAAGTGTTATTCAAAGCTCGTCCGTAACTGTAAGTATCATCCTTTTAATGGCAAATCAGGGACTGCTCGATCTGAAGATCTGTCTCTTTGTAATACTCGGATGCAACATAGGTGCATGTTCTTCCGCAATGATAGCTTCTCTTTCAGGTAAGAAGAATGCAAAGAGAGCAGCTCTTATCCACCTTCTTTTCAATGTGATAGGAACGGTGATCTTCTTTGTGGCATTCTTATTTATCGGAGACTGGTTCGTAAATGCTGTCGGAAGCATTTCGGGCGACAACGGAAGATTTGTCGCAAACTCCCATACGATAATAAAGATCGTACAGGTTCTTATGCTCTCGCCTTTCTCTAACCTTATAGTAAAGATGACCTATGCGCTCGTACCGGGCGAGGATGTAAAGGTTGGCTACAGAGAGAGCTATACGCTTAAATATATCGGAAACAAAGTCGTATTCAATCCGGCCACGGCTGTCGTTGAAGTCGTAAACGAGCTTGAGCGTATGGCGGATCTTGCCGGAGAGAATCTCAACAGGGCGATGAACGCTCTGATCACTCTCGATCAGGAGGATATCGATGAGGTATACGAGGTCGAGAAGAACATTAACTTCCTAAACAAGGCAATAACAGGCTACATGGTAAAGATAAACCAGACCACCCTTCCCATAGAAGACTTAAAGAGCATCGGTGCTCTGTTCCATGTCGCCAATGATATAGAAAGAGTCGGTGACCATGCAGAGAACATAGCTGATGCCGCTGTTCAGAGAAAAGAGCAGAACATCGAGTTCTCAAGAGAGGCCATGGGCGAGATGGGCAGGATGCTAGATATGGTCAATGACTGCTATCGCTATTCCGTTGAGATGTTTGCTCACGGAAAGGATGAGCATATGCAGGATATCATCGACCTTGAAGACAGAATAGATGACATGGAAAGAGAACTTCAGCAGGCGCATGTCGAGAGGCTTAAGAGAAACGAGTGCACTCCCGATGCCGGCATGATCTACTCTGATATCCTGTCAGGTTTGGAGAGGATAGCGGATCACGCAGTAAACATTGCGTTCTCTATCTCGGAAAGCGAACAAGAAGGTTAACGTGAGAAATATTTTAAAAACAATACTTATATGTCTTATCGCGATCATTTTCTTTCCTTTTTGCTCACATGCAGAGGGAGCCAAGATGGCCGATAACGTAAACTCTGCGGGGATCGGTACTATACTTGATACGATAATGACGGAAGAGGAGTATCTGAACGCAGCGGGAGATACATCCCTTTCATTCGGATATTCCAATCTCGGTGTCTCAAACGTTGAGAATCATTTAAATGTACGTGAAGCACCGTCTACAGAATCAAAGCTTGTCGGAAAGATGTCAAACAACAACGGCTGCGAGATAATAGAAGCAGACGGTGAATGGTACCATATCATATCCGGAACTGTTGAAGGATATGTGCATTCGGATTATCTTCTGACCGGTGCAAAAGCCATCATAAGAGCAAATGAAGTCGTAACAAAGACAGCCAAGGCTACCGAAGGAGGCTTAAGAGTAAGGAGCGAGCCCAACACTGACAGCGAGATTATAACCACTATGGGCGAGGGCGAGAGATTGGAGGTCCTTGAAGAGCTCGAAGGCTGGATCAAGGTAAGCCTGGATGATGAGGAAGCCTATATAAGCGCCGACTATGCAGTGGTAGAAGAAGAGCTTGATACGGCTATAACCATGACCGAGCTTTTGTACGGTGAAGGTGTCAGCGATGTAAGGGTAGATCTTTGCCAGTATGCAAAGGAATTCCTGGGCAACCGCTATGTATGGGGCGGAGCAAGCCTTACAAAGGGAACAGACTGCTCGGGCTTTACGATGATGGTCTACAAGAAGTACGGCATAAGCCTTCCTCATTCTTCGGTATCACAGTCAAAGATGGGTACAAAGGTAAGCCTTTCCGAGGCAAAAGCCGGAGATCTTGTATTCTATGCAAAGGGCGGAACTGTCAACCATGTAGGCATCTATATCGGAAACGGACAGGTTATACATGCATCCAACCCCAAGCAGGGCATAAAGATATCTCCTGTCGGATACAGGACGATACACAGCATCAGACAGTATATAAATGATTAAGATAGATTTCAGCAAGAGATTTTTAAATAGATTCTTTTTTTCCTTTACGGTGATACTTATCGTATTTACTGTTCTTGTGGTGAGCAGGGGAATGTCAAGAGGAGTGCCGCTTGAGTGTGAAAAGATAGAGATAAAAGGGTCATTAAGCTATGACGACGGACGCACCTATCACACGCTCGATTCAAGGATAGGCCAGCTCCCGACAAAGTATGACAACGTGATAATACTTGGACATCTTGATCATGATCTTGTCTACGGCAGGCCCGTATATCTGTTTGTTCAGGGTTTAAAGGTAAAGATATACGTAAACGGAAAAGTAGTCTTTGATCATACGGATTTCAGCGAGGATACCTGGGATTATTTCGTCCCCGGCGCGATCAAGACAACGGATGATATAAAGATAGAGCTTTCCACAGACAAGAGCTACATATATAACGTTCATTTCAGGCAGTTTTTAAAAAGGATGTATCAGGCAGAGCGCTATGATCTGATAAGAGTTCTGCTAAGCCATTACATGCCGCATCTTCTGGTATGCCTTGCGATAACCATAATGGGCATAAGCATCCTTATATACTGGGCATGCTTCAGAGGAGTCAGAGACTATAATGCTGAGGGCTTAAGAAGCTGCGGGATACTCATGATAATGGGCGGGATCACCTGCTATCTTGATTATAACTACGTAACGCTTCTTAGCAGGAATCTGTACTTTTTAAACTTCTTAAATTTTGTGACACAGGCAATGTTGGTCATCTTCATGACAAGCTACATGAGAAGATATGTGGCGATAGAAGAGTCAAGAAGAAGAGCAACTACCATCATAGTCACGATGGTAGTGTTTATGGCGATATATATGCTACACTATATATTGAAGGAAACTACGACTAACTTTGACTGGCTTTTCATGGCGTTTGTGCTCGCAGTTATGGTGATGCTCTTTATCGGGCTCAGGGATGTATACAAGGAAGGCATGGTGATACCGGTCCACAACAGGATGGCGTTTGATACGCTGCTTCTTTTAGTATCGGGCTTTATCATAGAGATAATCTACTATGTCCTTACCGGTACTTACATAGTAAGAGTCATAGAAGTGTGTCTCTTAGTCTTCTCTGTGGCGCAGTACTATCTTCTTGTATCAACAAACGTTGATAACTACTTGAAGGCAAAACGGGCAAGAGAGCTTGAAAGCGAACTGGTCCAGAACAAGATAAAGCTGATGCTTGGTCAGATCCAGCCGCACTTTCTTTACAATGCGATCGGGACCATAAGGGCGCTTTGCATAAAGAATCCAAAGGAAGCAAGAAACGCTCTCGATTACTTTGCGAAGTTCTTAAGAGCAAACATGGATTCGCTGACAGAGGAAGGATGCATACCTTTTGAAAAGGAGCTTGATCACGTAAAGAGCTATCTATATATAGAAAAGCTTAGATTCGGAGAACTCCTTGATGTTGAGTTTGATATAAAAGCCACTGATTTTGAGTGTCCTCCGCTGATGTTGCAGACAATGGTCGAAAATGCCGTAAAGCACGGACTGATGCCTAAAAAGGATGGCGGAAAGATAAAGATATCCACCAGTGAAACAAAAAACTGCTACGAGATAAAGGTAGCGGATGACGGTGTCGGATATGATACTGACAAGCCTCTTGAAGAGGGAAGAAGCCACATAGGAGTCGACAATACGAGACAGAGGATCGTGACGCTGTGTAACGGTACCATGAACATAGGAAGCAGGATGGGAAGCGGAACTACGATAACCATTATCATACCAAAAGCAACAATGCCAGGAGGGGGATATGAGAGTAATATCGGTTGATGACGAAAAGATCATATTGGAGGATTTTGTCGACATGTTAAGTTCGATGCATGAGATAGATTCCGTCAAGGGATTTACCGACTGCGACGAGGCTCTTGAGTATGTAAAGAACGAGGATGTCGATGTTGCATTCCTTGACATACATATGAGAGGGATGGACGGGATAGAGCTCGCAAAGCGCATGAAAGTAGTAAAGCCCGGCATCAATATCGTCTTTCTTACGGCATATGCCGAATATTCCATGCAGGCAATGAAGATGCATGCATCAGGCTATATCATGAAGCCTGCCAGCGAGGAAGATGTAAGAAGGGAGCTCGAGGATCTTAGAAGACCGGTCCAGACCGAATCAAGAAAGAGACTTCGCGCCCAGTGCTTTGGAAACTTCGAAGTCTATATCGACAACATGCCCTGCACCTTCAGGTATATAAAGACCAAGGAACTGATAGCTTACCTCATAGACAGAAGAGGAGCCTATGTAACAAACGGAGAGATACTCGGAACTCTCTGGGAGGATAAGGAAGTAACACCATCTTTGGAAAACTACTTAAGAAACCTAGTAGGCGACATGAGAGGCGTGTTCAAGGAAGCGGATCTTGACAGCGTCATCCTAAAGAAGAAGGGAATGATAGCGATCGTACCCGAAGCCTTTGACTGTGACTACTACAGATGGATAGACGGCGATGTTGCCGCCATCAATGCATTCTCCGGCGAATATATGAGCCAGTACAGCTGGTCTGAATACACTCTTGCCGGGATAGAGAGCAGGATGGAGGAAGACTACTAGAAAACTGTTTACACACAGTGATTGCTATGATATAATTGCAGTGTTGCGTGCGTATGCTCGGATCAGGGAAACTCCAGCCCGATCTTGGCATTACGTGAATATATAAGAGAAACAAAAGGAGAAAACTATGATTTCAAAAGAGAAAAAGACTGCTATCATCAATGAGTATGGCAGAAAGCCCGGTGACACAGGTTCACCCGAAGTTCAGATCGCTGTTCTTTCAGCACGTATCGCTGAACTTACAGAGCACTTAAAGGAGAACCCCAAGGACCATCATTCAAGACGCGGTATGTACAAGATGATCGGTCAGAGACGTGGTCTGCTCAATTATCTTCAGAAGACAGATCTTGACGGTTACAGAGCCCTCATTGAGAAGCTGGGTATCAGAAAATAGTTTAACTAAAGAAGGCGGCTGTATTTCCGCCTTCTTTTTGTTATAATCATCAAACCACGGTAGAAGATTATCCCCCGAGACCACTGATCATATCATGTATAAACGTGGCCTGATCAGTAGTTTCGGTATCTTCTACCTGCAAAAGCCTAAAAGGCAGAAAAGGAGAAGTTTATGTACAAGACATTCAGTATGGAACTTGCCGGACGTACACTCAGCGTAGATATAGGCAGAGTAGGCGCACAGGCAAACGGATGTGCATTCATGCACTACGGCGACACAACGGTCCTCTCAACTGCTACAGCAAGCGAGAAGCCCAGAGACGGCATTGATTTCTTCCCTCTTTCAGTAGAGTACGAAGAGAAGATGTATGCCGTAGGAAAGATCCCCGGAGGATTCAACAAGAGAGAAGGAAAGGCAAGCGAGAACGCTATACTTACAAGCCGTGTAATCGACAGACCTATGAGACCTCTCTTCCCCAAGGATTACCGTAACGACGTAACATTAAACAACATGGTAATGAGTGTTGATCCAGAGTGCAGACCCGAGCTTGTTGCAATGCTTGGCGCTGCTATCGCAACATCTATATCAGACATACCTTTTGACGGTCCCTGTGCAACCACTCAGGTAGGAATGGTAGACGGCGAGTTTATCATAAATCCCAACCAGGAGCAGTGGAAGAGCGGCGATCTTAACCTTACTGTTGCTTCAACAAGCGAGAAGGTAATAATGATCGAGGCAGGAGCAAACGAGATCCCCGAGGCTAAGATGATCGAGGCTATCTACATGGCTCATGCAGTAAACCAGGAGATCATCAAGTTCATCAATCAGATAGTTGCCGAAGTCGGAAAGACAAAGCACGAGTATACAAGCTGTGCTATCCCCGAAGAGCTCTTTGCAGCTATGAA
>CADAPR010000014.1 GCA_902789785.1 uncultured Lachnospiraceae bacterium | reverse complement strand
GCCTACATATGTATCATGATACATATATCTTCCATTTTCATATCTGAAGTCATGAGATGCAGGTCTGGTCGAATCGACTTCATTCATGAATGCGGCATAGGTATTTACATTAGCTTCAAGCCTGAAAGCTATCAGTTCATCCAGATCCGTATCAGGCTGTCTTTTGAGATTTACAGCGCAGTCATTATCCTTTACCAGATAATCAACACTGACATTCATTATCTCGCTTATCAATATGAGATTTGAGATGTCAGGATATATCTGTCCTGATTCCCATTTGGCTACGGCCTGT
This sequence comes from uncultured Lachnospiraceae bacterium, assembly GCA_902789785.1. Lineage (GTDB taxonomy): Bacteria > Bacillota > Clostridia > Lachnospirales > Lachnospiraceae > Colinaster. The sequence continues at coordinate 19,250 of CADAPR010000014.1, read as the reverse complement.
CTTGAGACTCCGAGCTTATCTGCAAGAGCTTCCTGAGTGTATCCTTTGTTCTTTCTGAGTATCTGAAGTTTTTCTGAAAAGATCATTTATCATCACCTCCGATATCAGTCTAGTAAACAAATGATATCGTCACAATAAATCATCAGTTGCATTTTTGCTACTTATGTTATACAAATCTAAGTATTTATTTTCCATCTCTTGCTTGTATAATCTATTTCTTTATTACAACACCCATTATCTTATTATTGCAGTATCTGCAGATATAGTCGGCAGTTACCGCACCGGTTATCGATGCCCCGCAGCTCGGGCAGGTATCTTTAACTATCTTTTTCCCGAGTGTTATCTCAAGATCACCGCTGTGCTTTTCTAAAGTACAGTGTTTGAGATATCCCATACGGATCGATCTTCTGACTAGATTAAGCTTGCGTCTGTCATTTACTCTGTTATAATCAGGAAGTTCAGACGCCTTAACAAACGGGGCTCTGCATTTTGCAAAGAATTCAGAACAGATATGAGATATCCTTGCACAGCCTATCCTTTTTATACCTGCTATTGAAGCAGGAATTAGACCGAGTATAAAAAAGCAATTCTGGATAATCGTTTCTATCAGATCATATGTTATGAGTTCATAGCTTTGCATATGTTTATCCACATCAAGGATTATTGACCTGTAATACTCTTTATCGCCAAATCTAAATATCGCAGTCTTGATACCCAGCAGCAAAAGTGCAATGAAAAACAAAGAAAAGCCTGCAAGGATGTATGAACGGATCAGGCGTGTCTTCAGATTTTTGTATGTGTAATAATCGTAAGACTTTGCCTCTCCCTTTATCTCATTCGAGATGCTGTAGAATTTCTTGTCTGTCAAAACTCTTGCTCTTAAATCCGAACTTCCGCAATACTGACATATTCCGGTAAAGTATTCTCTCTTCTGTATATGAGCACCGCATTTTACGCATTCACATGTTACAGTCTTAGCCGCAAGCTCAACGCCTTCTTCTGTGATCGAATAGTTTTTCATATACAGTTTCAAAAAGAGTTTTAACTGTCTTCTTACCTTTGATTCCTTCTTTCCGGTAACATCGGCCAGCTCGGCTGCAGTAATAAATCCATCAAGATCCCCCTCAAAATAACTTGAATAAAAGCGTGCATCACCTATGTATACAGTTGATATTCCAGCTTCTATCAGCATGAGCGGACCAACAACGATCCAGAAGAAAAACGCCGGAGTATTGGCTGCGTGTGATAGTGTAAATGTATCACCCCAGTAACGTATCACCAGATAAAACTGCCAGTATACGCTAAATACCAGATTAAATATCGCTACAACAGCAAAAACTATATTCTTTATCTTGAGTTTTTTGATCCTTTTCTCTAATAAATACATCTAATATTGGTTACCTTTCATTCTTTCATTCTTTTATTCATAAATTCATTGAAGCATCGATGATCTCGACATTTCTTACAGATGCTGCCAGCCATCGCCTGATCAGTCATTCTATATCGCATTCCATATGAACAGAAATGCAAATACACATCCCCATGCGTTCCTTGTGTGTTTATAGATAATAAGCATTCCATATAATGCAATAAAGGTCGTGATAAGCTCTAATATGCCCAGCAGATCAAAACTCATGGGATGGAAAAGTATCCCCATAAGCGTACACACAAGGGCTCCCCATGAAAAGAACTTGCTGTTAACAGGATATCTCCTGTCTATGATATTGCATATCACAGCATAGTTAAATCCTTCGAAAAATCCCCAGAACAGCGCAATAACTAGAGTTCCTATTATTGTTGCGATAATGCCTGTCTTGTGAAGATCCGGAGTGACCATAATGCTTAGCGGTTCATATCCTTCAAACTGTCCTGATACAAAAATATAAATAATGTACGGGACAAAACACAGTATAGTTGCTCCTATCGCTTTAAGCAAATTTTCCTTTTTAAGACCAAAGCGTGGAAACGTCTTTTTACGCAGAATACATACTATAGTTATCCCCAGTCCGGCTATTCCAAACTGCATTGATGCCGCAGCAAACAAGCGCGGCCATACAGAAATGCTGCTGTCCTTGCAAAAGGTCATCAGTCTGCTTCCTATCATCGCATAAACAACAAATACAGCCGTGGCTGTCAGTGCGATGATCCACAGATCGATATCCAGCTTCTTTTGTTCATCTGTTAATATCTTTTTTGTTTTCATAACTCTTCTCTCTACATTTAAGTCAAATTGCAATATTGATCCTCATATTTATCTATCCGTCTGAATTCTCACACCTCTATCACTAGCCCCGTACGAAATTGCTCAATCTTATCGCCCAGTTCTTCCTTAAGTATCCCGTAAGCTCTGTTCTTCGTACAATGCCCGGTCGCTATGTATTCAATATTGGCATCCTTGAATTCACGTGCAATCGCACGAATATCGCTCTCTTTTCTATTCCACAGATGCAATCCGCCAAGGTACCCATAGATATGCTTATCAGGAAAAGCTTCACGCACTTCATCGATTATATTCTCCGGACCGGCATGAGAGCAGGAATTAAAGATCAAAAGACCTTTTTCTGACTCAATAACAAGGCTCTGCTCATGGCTTAGATCATCTATCTTCCACGAACCGGCACTCTTTCTTAACATATGACCCTTCTTTCCGATCTCTGAGTATCCGCCGTTTCTATGACACACTATATAAATCCCATCCGAGATCTCATAACACCCGGATGTTTTTACTATCCTGTCCTCATAATCATTCATCATAGTCTTCGGGATTCCGCAATAGAAAGTCACAAAAAGCAGTTTTCCGTAACAATCCGGCGCAGTATTCTCATTCACATAGAACTTTGCTTTGCTGTTATGCTCAAAGAACGCTGGAATTCCGTTCGCATGATCGCAATGAGCATGGCTAAGCACTCCGTAATCTACATCTCCTATATTTATACCGAGCTTCTCATAATTCTTGATAAACAGTTCTGACCCGCCGGTATCAAGAAGGATCTTCTTGTCTCCGTATTCAATATACAGAGAAATCCCCCATTCTCCCTTCAGACCCTCTGAAGCTATGTTATCCACTCCTACTGTGATACTAGTTCTCATACTTTACCATCCCCCCTCATTGAATTATACTTTGGTTCCAAATAATAAAATCGCCCTCCGAGTTACAAACACGAAGGGCTACATGACAAAGTGCGGATAACAGGACTGCTTCTATGGTTCATAAATAATCACACATTGCATAAATTTTGACTGCAAAATTGACATCTTCGCGATACTTTTGTTATATTTTTTTATCCGCATCGGCTGAAATCCGCAATGTCATTCGCTCAATTTCTCATTTGTATAATGCGAAACATCCCATCGCCTTCAGCTATTTTATGTAAACCTTTTGTGTTGTGAAATCATTATATGTTATTCCTGCAAATCATCAACTGATATTCTCATTACAGGACGGATGCCAAACTTATAATCAATCATCGTGAATGGATGTGTTACTTTTCATTTCTAGCTCCGTTATTTCACTAGTCAGATTTTATCAGTATGGGGCTATTTTTTCAAATATCATACCCTTCCTTTTCTTTATTCTGTTTTGCACTGTTATAAATTATCACAAAATCACAATATTTGTCCATTTTGCTTATAATAAAATGCAAAACAGGACGAATATTTTGATGTCCGTCCTGTAATGATTTTGCATTATGTTATTGAATTTTGAATACGTTTATTTCTTTATTTCTTCGGATTCAATGATGAACTTAACTGAACAATCTTCATCCTGTGAGGTTCCTCCGAATGATTTATATGCCTTACCTGCATCGGATATTGCCTTGATACGATTGTTTATACTGTCCATATCGGTATCAAATACTGCTGTGAGCTTCTGGATACCATCACTATTGAATTTGATCATTCCCTCGTTTAATGCTGTTGAACCTATGAGCAACTGATCAATACCGTCTGTAAGTGTTACCGATCCGTCAGCAAGAGCTTTTGAACCGTCTACCAGCTGTGCAGAGTTTGAATTAAGCTCATTGGTTCCTTTGACAAGATCTCCGGTACCGTTCTTCAGTGTTGCAGTTCCTTCCTTTAGAGTAGATATTCCGTCATTAAGTGCGCTCGTACCGTTTTTGATCTTCTGAGATCCTTCTCCTAACTGTTTTGTTCCATCATAAAGAGCTGATGCTCCGTCTTTAAGTGAAGAAGTTCCCTGAGCAAGATCACCGGCACCGCTTGCAAGATTAGCTGCTCCGTTCTTGAGGGCGGCAAGCTGTGATGTTGTGGATTCGGATGTCAATGAAGCATATGAATCATTAAGGCTTGATGAAAGCATTGCTGCTCCCTGCTGAAGACTGAGACCGTTCTCACCGGGAGTTGTGATTGCTGCATTTATCTGCTGTTTTACCGCATTTGCTCCGTTTGCACCGGCCTGCTTAGCGGCAGCCTGAGCAGCTCCTGTTGCAGCATTATCTACTACTGAAGGTATAACACTTGATGATACTGCAGAAACAATCGATTTAACACCTTCAATCTGTTCGGGAGTAAGACCCATAGCTTCCAGCTGATCTGAAGGAAGTTTGGCAAGCATAATAGCTGATGCTGTATCACCGTCTACAAGTCCTGTTGCAGAAATTGATGATGTATCGATATCGTCAGGTGAAGTATCTGTACCTGTTGCTGAAACTATTGCATCTATACCAACGCTGATACTTCCTGCGGCACTGGCTGCCTGGCCTACACCACCTGCAATATTGCCCATCTGACCTGTAAGTGCATCGACACCGGCACTAACGGCTTCAGCGCCTGTTTTTAGCTGTAATGCACCGTTATTGACAGCCTCGGCGCCGTTCTTTAGAGTTCCTGCGCCTTCAGCTGTACGGCTGATACCGCTGTTTAATGATTCCATACCGTTATCAAGTTCGGAGATACCGTTCTTTAGATCATTTGCTCCGTTATCGAGCTTTGATGCTCCGTCATCTAGTGCAACGGCTCCGTCTGCTACTTTACCAACACCGTCAGTATATGCTACAACTCCGTTATGAAGTCTGTTTGTTCCGTCTACCAAATCCTTGGTTCCGTCTGCTAGAGCCTGTGCTCCGTCTTTAAGCTTTCCTGTTCCGTCTGCGAGCTGCTGACCGGCATCAGAGAATTCCTTTATCGAATCCTGAACGTCGGAAGTATCGATAGAATCTATGCCATCAAGTCCAAGGGAATCGATTATATCGGAACTGATCATCGTAAGGATCATGCCTGATTCGAAATCCTCGACATCTGCTTCAATGGTAACTTCGCTAGGGATATTGATGTTGTCTTCTATCTTCTGCATCAAATCCTCATCTTCTATCTTTGCTCCGTTTAAACTGTCTACAAGACCGGGGAATGCCATTCCTACAACTATATCTCTCTTTCCGTCGCATATTACGGTACCGTTGGATACTTTGATATTGCTGAACTTTTCTTCATCGAGCATCATACCGCTGACTACCGCAAACGGTGTATAGATAGTCTCTTCCTTATCGTTTATCATAGCTGTGTTTTCACAGTTATTCTTATAGGTAAGATCTATCTCAACATGACCGCTCTTTCCTGCAAGGTCTTCGGCAGCTATTGAATTTCCGTTAAGCTTATATGATATATATACGTCAACAGGAAGCTTCTTATCGGTTGTTCCCTGATAGTATATATCATCTCCGTTTGTCTCCCAAACATAGTTACCGTCTTTGTCTATCTGATACTCTTCATCACCCTTTACATTTGTTATATCATTAAGATCCGATGAATCTATCAGTTCTTCGGTATTATCTACATTTTTTAGCCAGTTGCTGACTACTACAGAATCAACAACGCCGTTGGGATTGGTCTTTACATAAACCGTTTCCTGCTTTGCCGCACTTGAAGAACCTGCATTTGCGATATGCTTTACCACTGCTTCGAGTTCCTGGTCTTCAGCACTTTCATAAACCTTGTCATTGCTTTCGTTTATTGTTATATTTTCTGCGGTTTTTGCTTCATCACTGCCGCATCCGGTAAGTGATGCACATACCATTGATGCACACATTATACATGCAAGAGCTTTTTTGAATTTCATAATATTCATCTCCTTTAAACTGTTCTTAATCTTCCGAATCTTATATGTTTCTCTTTTTTATTGTTTCCGAGTGTTGTAAAACAGATCAGTTTATCAAATATGATAAGCATTGTCGGAAGCATGGTAAGTACAATGAACATACTTATAAGTGCTCCTCTTGCCATGAGCGAACACAGCGAACCTATCATATCAATATTGCTGACAAGACCTACACCGAATGTTGCAGCAAAAAAGCTTAATGCACTTACCATAATGGATTTCATGCTTATCTTATGAGCTGTAAGAACTGCGGATCTCTTATCTGCACCACTCTCACGTTCTTTTCTGTACCTTGTCGTCATCAGTATCGCATAGTCTACAGTTGAACCAAGCTGTATTGTTCCTATTACTATCGAAGCAACAAACGGTAATGTTGTTGAGGTATAGAAAGGAAGTCCCATATTGATGAATATCGCAAGTTCTATGACGCCTACCAGGATCACAGGTAGTGATATTGACTTAAATACAAATACAATTATCAAAAAGATAGCACCGATGGATACTTCGTTTACTGTAGCGAAATCCTTGTCGGTTATCTCTATAAGATCCTTGGTACATGGCGCTTCGCCGACAAGCATTGCCTTACTGTCGTAACTCTTAATTATCTTGCTAAGTTCATTACACTGTTTGTTTACTTCATCGCTTGCTACCTTGTATTCACTCATGACGAGCATGAGTTTGTATTCATTACTTTCAAGCTTTTCTTTTATTTCATCAGGGATCATTTCGCGAGGAATATTAGGACCTACGATAGAGTCGATACCGAGTACATTCTTTACACCGTCGACTGCTTTTATATCAGCGATCATCCTCTGACTCTCTCCTAGCGGCATATCGGCATCATATAAAACCATATGAGTACTGTTCATATTGAACAGTTCATTCTGCTTTGTGTTTGCCATTATGCTCGGAAGAGTCTTGGGAAGTGTTGAATCCAGGTTGTAATAAACCGAGGTATTCTTATATCCGTATATTGAAGGTATTAACAGTATCACAAACAATACAGCAAACAGCCATGTGTGTTTTACTATGAATTCTGATATCTTGGGCATATCGGGAAGCAGAGGTTTATGCTTGGTCTTTTGTATAGCCTTATCAAAAACAAGAAGCATTGAAGGAAGTATTGTTACACAAGAGATAACTCCGATGAAAACTCCCTTTGCCATTACTATTCCAAGATCCAGACCAAGAGTGAAGCTCATGAAACAAAGTGCGATGAAACCGGCTATCGTTGTTATTGAACTTCCGACAACAGAACTTATCGTATTGCTTATAGCCTGAGCCATAGCTCTTTCCTTGTCATCAGGAGTATTTTCGAGGTTTTCTTCGTAGCTATGCCACAAGAAGATCGAGTAATCCATGGTGACACCCAGCTGAAGGACAGCTGTAAGAGCCTGTGTGATATAACTTATCTCTCCGAGTACTACATTGCTTCCGAGGTTGTAAAGTATTGCGATCCCTATACCTACAAGGAAGAATACAGGTGCAAGAAAAGAATCCATTGTAGCACCGAGTACTATTATTGCCAAAACAACTGCTATCAGAACATATATGGGTGTTTCTTTTTCAGAAAGATTCTTTGTGTCTGTAACGACTGCGCTCATTCCGCTTAGGAAGCACTGCTCATTTGTTATGCTTCTTATCTTTTCTATTGCATTCATGGTTCCGTCTGCCGATGTCGTCTCGTCAAATATTACTGCCATCATCGTTGCATCTCCGCTATTAAATGCATCATAGAGCTCATCGGGAAGCATGTTCATCGGTATTGAAAGATCGGCCACCGAATCATACCAGATGACATCCGCTACGTGATCGACCTGTTCGACTTTTGCTTTTACCGCTGCGGCATCCTTTTCATTCATACCGTCTATGATAAGAAACGAAAAGGCTCCGGTACCGAACTGATCGACCAGTATATCCTGTCCGACCATTGTTTCGATGTCTTTCGGAAGGTAATAGAGGATATCATAATTGACTCTTGTCTTGAAATATCCTATTACCGAAGGAACTAGAAGGATTATCGACAATATGATTATCGCAACCCTGTATTTAACTATCTTCTGTCCTAATCTGATCATGTTATGCACCTTGCTTTCGATTGATTAAATATGTTTACTTGCAAAATGACCAATGGTCATTTTCTGTTCAACCATGTTATAACAAATTAATGACCAATGGTCAATAATTTTTTTCGAGTTTATTGATTTTTTATAAATTGGGTGTTTAAATAAGATAAGGAAAGGTTGAAAACATGGGAAAAGCAGAAGAAAACAAACTGAAAAAAAGAGAATCCTTGCTTGATACCGCATTTAAACTGTTCACGGAAAAAGGTATCCATAATACTTCCATATCGGATATCGTTGAAAAGGCAGGTGTGGCAAAAGGTACGTTTTATCTGTATTTTAAGGATAAGTATGATATAAACAATAAACTTGTGATACACAGGGCAAGCAAACTGTTTGATGATGCTATGGAACATATGCATGAATGTGATGTAATAGGATACAAAGACAGGATACTCTTTGTGATTAATGACATTATAGATGCGCTTACAAAAGACAAGGTACTGTTAATGTTCATATCAAAGAACCTGGGGCTTGGATTTTCTAGATACGCCATGGAAAGTGCAGTTGTATCGGAAGAAACTACTATTAAAGAAGCATCAGAAAGTCTTTTGAAAGATATAGGCGATGAGATCAAAAATCCTCGTCTGATGATGTATATGATAATAGAACTTACAGGTTCGAGCATCTACTCTTCTATTCTTTATGATCAGCCTGTAAAGATAGATGAATTAAAACCCTACCTGTATAATGCGATAAACAGTATAATAGATCAGTTTGCTGCTGAGTGATTTAATAAACTAGCCCGAGACAACAAGATCAGCATATATAGAATCCTTCTTCCTGTCCGGTCTAATTTTGTTCTGCTCCCGCCAATCGCTGATGTATGTAACAAGATCCTCGTTCAGTATCTTTACAAAGCCTTTAGCATATAAAACTCGTAAGTCATCTTCGTTAGCCTTGACGAGGTTTATAATCGAATATGTCTCCACTACGCCGTCATCATCAGCATTCATCGCAAGATGGAAGTATAAGTTCTGCGAAGATACCGGCATCTTTAAAAAGCGAGCACTTTCAACGACCACTTTAGAAAACATTCTCCGCTCAGCCATACAACTCACTCCTTTCTTCTTTGACAAATTAAAAAACCTCTCCATATACCTTTAATAGGATTCTGGGAGAGGGTAATTTGTGAAAATCTTTGAATTTTGGTATAAATATTGGTATAAATTCCATTTTTGCTCATAAATCCGAGCACAAAAATAATGGACTCTTCTTTCAGAAAAGCCCATTAAATCGATGTTTTCGTGCGGATAGGGGGACTTGAACCCCCACGGTCTCCCACTAGAACCTAAATCTAGCGCGTCTGCCAATTCCGCCATATCCGCAAAAACAAACTAATTATACTAATTAACCGAATTGCTGTCAAACCTTACTGATAATATCTTTGTTTATCTTTATCAGAAAAAGCGTCGTTACCGTAAAGCTCATTAATTCGGCTATCGGGAAAGACCACCATACATTGTTGACCTCACCGGTAAGGCTCAGTAAATATGCAACAGGGAGCAATACCACTACCTGTCTCATTATAGAGTTTATCATGCTGTAAACAGCTCTTCCGAGAGCCTGGAATACAGAACCTATTATTATACAGAATGCAGCGATAGGAAAATGGATACTTATTATGCGAAGCGCCGGGATTCCCATACTCATCATGTGATCCGATGCCGCAAAAAGAAGTAGCAGTTTATCGGTAAACAGCCAGAATGCCAGTGTTCCGGCTGTCATAATGATCAAAGCATAAATTACAGAATACTTGATGGTGTCTACCATTCTTTCACGTTTTCTTGCGCCATAGTTAAATGCCAGTATTGGAACCATTCCGTTATTAAGTCCAAATACAGGCATAAAGATAAAGCTCTGCAGTTTGAAATAAACGCCAAACACTGCCGTTGCGGTAGATGAAAATGCGATCAGTATCTTATTTAGTCCGTATACCATCACAGATCCTATTGACTGCATGATGATAGACGGCAAACCTACAGAGTAAATCTTTCCGATTATTTCCTTATCAGGTCTGAATCCTCTAAATCTTAGCTGTATCTCCTTGTTCACACGTATATTCAGAATAAAGGCAAATATCGCTGCAACGATCTGACCGATTACAGTTGCAAGCGCCGCACCCTTAACTCCCATGACGGGCATGCCAAACATTCCGAAGATAAATATCGGATCGAGTATAAGATTGATGATCGCGCCTGTCGTCTGTGTGATCATCGTACATACGGTTCTGCCGGTTGATTGCAGAAGTCTCTCAAATATGAATTGAAAATATATGCCAAAAGACATACAGCACACGATTGTCAGATAATCCACTCCATATGTGATGATCTCTGCATCCGAAGTCTGACTCACATAAAAAGGTCTTACAACAAACAGTCCCACAAGTATGAAGATGACAAAGTTTATCAGCGAGAGAAATATGCCGTTCATTGCTGATTTGTTAACACTCTCATAATCCTTTTCGCCAAGAGCTTTAGAGAGTATGGCATTTACGCCAACGCCCATACCGCCGCCCAGAGCGATCATTATTGACTGAATAGGGAAGGCAAGCGATACGGCTGTAAGTGCATTTTCACTGATACGTGAGACAAATATTGAATCTACAACATTGTAAAGGGCCTGCACTAACATCGATGCCATGATCGGCAGTGACATGCCCAGCAAAAGCTTGTTTATGGGCTGTATGCCCATTTTATTCTCTTCGATCATATTTTCATCTGTCACTGACATAAAAGTTCCTCTGATAATACGTAAATACTTATTGTATTATACATATTTTTCATTATAATTCAATCAAAAAAATTCTCGGTATAGCGGCAATCAGGATAGCTCGTGCAGCCTAAGAACGCTCCGAATTTCCCGTTTCTCTTCTTTAAGAGATTTCCGCATCTTGGACATAGCTTTAAAGAAACTGACAAGCCTTGAGTATTCTTGCTCTCGAGCTTCAGCTTCTCATAGATCTTCTGATTCATTGCACAGTCATTTAAAGCTCTGTGAGCACCAAAAGTATCTATATCATAATGAAGTGCAATATCAGTCAGAGAATGATGCCTGATATCAGGCAGATAAGTTCTTGATAGGATAAGAGTATCGATATAGTCATTCCCCAGAGTCCTGCCGTAGAATCTTTTGCAGTAACGATATAGGAATTTCAGATCAAAAGCATGAATGTTGTGTCCCACCAGTACACTGTCTTTAATGAATTCCAAAAACTTTGGCAGAACATCTTCAAATACAGGGCTGTCAGCCACCATCTCGTCCGTGATCCCGTTTACACGGCTTGCATAATACGGTATAGGTCTGAGCGGATTGACAAGTGTGCTGAATTCATCAACCGGGATCGAATCCTTTACGCTTATCGCTGATATCTCAACTATGTCGTCTGTGCTGCATGATATTCCGGTAGTCTCCAGATCAAATACAACATAATCACTTACATATGATGTTAATAGCCTTCCTTGTTTGTCCGCTAGCATATCTTTACATTATTGAGCATCTTCATAGATCACAATGTTCTTTCCGTGCTGTTTTCCATAATACATACGCTCATCAGATTTTTTAATGATCTCTTCCGGCTCCTTGTAGGTTTCCTTGTTTTCCTCAAGGCCTATCGTTATCGTCGAGGGAATATGCTTATTATAAAAAACAGTCGGGCTTGTCTCAATTACCTTTCTTAAATACTCCATCTTCTCCTTGGCTACGGTGAAGTCGTAATCTCTCATCAGTATTACGAATTCTTCTCCGCCCCATCTGCATATGCTGCATCCCTGCATTTCTCTTTTTATGAGTTTGGTTATATGTCTTAGCACCTCATCACCGCCATCATGGCCGTATGAATCATTAACTCTCTTAAAATTATCTATATCACAGAACGCAACACAGAAGTGCTTCGTGTTTTCACTCTTCATGCAGTTCTCTACGATAGGCAGAAATCCTCTACGGTTTAACAGACTGGTAAGAGTATCCTCCTGTGCGTCAACCGATAACTGTTTGTTTTTCTTCTCAAGGCTTACCATCTCATACTCGCTTGAATAGATATATATCGCATTATAAAAAATCATGGAAAATACCATTGCAAACGATGAAAATATAATCAGAACAGTCTTAAATACGGGTGAAAGAACATAAACAGGCTGCACACCTGCATATCGTATAAATAAATATACATACAGCGAGAAATTGAATATCAAAAGAAGGACTACGATCCATCTTTTGGATCCCTTAAAAAGAAAGCAGCCAAAATATATGATGATAGGGATAATGGAACACAAAAAGCAGCACGAGCCGCAATCCCATCCTATGAAATGTATCGAAACGATAGCATATGTTGATACCTCTAAAAGGATACTCACATATACCGGCATGATATATCCTGATTTACACAATAGGACACAGAACAGGTATACTATAACACTGAGAATGTTAAACTCTATCAAAGGTGTTACATGAGCGCATATCATCACCACTAAAAGCGTGGCATGTACAAGCCCCATAACAGCTACTGTAAAGAGGAAACTGTTATGAACGAGGAAATGCATCGTCTTTTCAATCCAATTTCTTTCTTTCAACCTGTTTCATTCCTTTCTGTGATATCAGTTCATACTTCTGTGATCACTATTATACATCATTAGTGTAATACTTTTTCATCGATATCTTTGGCAAGTCTATTGTATTCTTCGACAAAAGCAGGGTGTTTTTCCCTGATCTTTATGATCTCGCCGCTATCTGCCGCATTCTCAAGTATCCTTGCTTCTTCGGAAAGCTTTAAAGCGCCTATCGAATGAAGATTGCTCTTAAGAGCATGTACATATATCCTATAGTCATCCCAGTCTTCCTTTTCAAAGCATTCGCACAGCGTTTTTATCTTGCTTTGATGCAAAGAAACAAAGTCGCTGATCATTTCCTTATAAAACGGGATATCATTTGCACAGTATTTTAACCCATCATCAGTATTAAGCCCTATGTCTTTTGCTCTTTCTATTACATCATTATCCTCATAAGAGTCATTTTCATCGTTTTCTCCGCCAGGCATAAACTCTAATATTTCTTCATCTTCCTTCTTCTTTTCATCCGGCAGATACCTGTCAAACACATTGCAAAGCTGTTCCAGTTCAATGGGCTTTGTCAGATAATCATCAAATGTGGCATTCATATATATCTCTCTTGCACCGACTATGGCATTTGCTGTAAGAGCTATCATGACAGTATGCTCAGGAACAAGATTCTGTTCACGAAGTTTATTAAGAGTCTCGATACCGTCCATCTCAGGCATCATATGGTCCATAAATACGATATCATAATCATTTTCCTTCATTTTAGAGACAGCACCAGCTCCCGATGATTCTAAATCCGGTGTTATCTTAAACAGGCCCAAAAGATTCTTTATAACCTTAAGATTCATCTCATTGTCATCAACCACAAGGATCTTGGCGTCCGGATAAATACTCTCTGATGTATTCTCTGTATCATCCAGTCTCCTTTTAGATGCAGCTGCTGTTTTTTCAATAGGTGTACCATCTACGATCGTCTGTACAAGGCTAAAATAGAATTTTGAGCCGACTCCATAGGTACTCTTTACCTCCAGCTTGCTGTCCATCATTTCTAACAGCTTTGTCGTAATAGACAGTCCCAGACCGCTTCCTTCGATAGTCCTGTTCTTATTCTCCTCAAGGCGTTCAAATGAAGTAAAGAGTCTTGGAAGATCCTCCTCGCGGATTCCGATCCCAGTGTCGGAAACCTGAATGAAAAGAGTGATCTTGTCATCAATACACGACTCGGTCTTTATATCCAGAGTGACCGAACCCTTCTTTGTATACTTAACTGCATTCGTAAGAAGATTGATTATTACCTGACTGATACGAAGATCATCACCGTACAGTTCGTTTGGCAGATTCTTATCTGCGTTTATAACAAACTCGATGCCTTTTTCCTTTGCTCGCTGCTCGACTGAGATCCGAAGATTTTCGATCATGTCATTCATTTTGTATTTGACCGGCAAGAGTTCCATCTTTCCATCTTCTATCTTAGAGAAATCTAGGATGCCATTGACTAGAACAAGCAGATTTTTGCCGGCCTTCTTGATATTGGATGAATAATCAAGGATCTCACTGTCATCTGCCTTATGCAAGATCATCTCATTCATTCCTAGAACTGCATTTATAGGGGTTCTGATCTCATGCGACATCTGAGCAAGGAATCTGCTCTTTGCCTGATTAGCGAGTCTTTCGGTTTCAGCTATACGCAGACTTTCCTGTTCATGGAGTGTCTTTTCCTGAATGCTGTTTTTAATATAATTGAGTACTGATGTAAAGCCCACAAGCGCCATACATCTTGGAATTACATAGAACAATACAAGGCTGACAACATCAGAGTTCATCTCATATGAACCGCTTAAGAGTCTCTGACTTTCATTCGCAACAGTTGATGTGGTAAGTATCAGCATATTTGCATCGCACAGGCCGATAGCAAATCCTCCTAGTACAGAACCTAAAAATCCAATACATGTCAGTATAAATGTGTATGTGATATATTTGTTGTGATTATACAGAATAGAACATACCATAGGAAACAGCATAAAAAGTGTCCCGTGATACGAAAGCTGTGAATTGGCGAATGTGATCATTCCTACCAGCAAAAAGAGCATCACATAATTTGATACGGTCTTTTCAAATCCCAGTGTAAACTTCACCAGATAGCCGCAAGATATAAATATGATCAGACCTACCAAGGCATGATTCATTATGTTCTGATCAAGTATGAAAATGTTCAGTACATTAAGTATCCAGGCAATGACCATGACGATCATCGTCACACGCATGCATTTTAACGAGTATTCGTTTGCCTTCTTAAAATCAACAGTATTATCCATAGTTTCACCCTCACTATATAATGATAACATATTTGATCATTTCATGAATACTGTAACTAGTTTATTGCTTTTATATAATAGGAAAAGACTCTATTTAACTCTTCAAATTGTTATCAAACAGCAAAAATTCAAAAAACTGTTGACATAGAAGAAACTGTTGAATATAATATATCTTGCGTCACAACACCGGGGTGTGGCTCAGCTTGGCTAGAGCGCCTGGTTTGGGACCAGGAGGTCGCAGGTTCGAATCCTGTCACCCCGATCAAAAGTATGTATATCGATTAATCTATTTGCAGGTGTAGTTCAATGGTAGAACACTAGCCTTCCAAGCTAGATACGTGGGTTCGATTCCCATCACCTGCTTTCAGTAATAAAAGCTGAAAATTATGCTATGTATGTGTTCGTAGCTCAGCTGGATAGAGCAACGGCCTTCTAAGCCGTGGGTCGGGGGTTCGAATCCCTTCGAGCACACTTTGTCACCGGTTTTCCTAGTAAGATCGATGACAATAATATTTTTATGGTGGGTATGGCGCAGTTGGCTAGCGCGCCAGATTGTGGCTCTGGAGGCCGAGGGTTCGAGTCCCTCTACCCACCCTCTTTTGTCTTTAAGGCAAAAGGTCAATGGACGAGGGTCCTTTATGTTGGGCTATCGCCAAGCGGTAAGGCACAGCACTTTGACTGCTGCACTCGCTGGTTCGAATCCAGCTAGCCCAGTTAAAGTCTTGCTTGACTTTATTATGTGGGATATTAGCTCAGGTGGTAGAGCACTTGACTTTTAATCAAGTTGTCCGGGGTTCGAATCCCCGATGTCTCACTTCTTTTGAAAGGCTTCAAACCCAGTGTTTATGCGGGTTTGAAGTTTTTTGATTTTCTGAAATGTGGGTCAGTGACCCAACTTAGTGACCCAACGAAGGTTAAGAAACGCCTAATTTTGACTTTTGGATAGCATCTTCAACAAAGCTGTCTGTGGTAACTGTGTATCTTTCAAGATTAATAGTAGTCGAGTGACCAAGTATCGCTGCCCGTTCAGCTACATTCAAGCCTATTGAAACCATCCACATGTTGAAGGACTTCCTAAAAGCATGATTGTTTGTGACATTATATCCAAGTTTTTTACAGAGTTTGTACAGTGATCTTTCATATGATACGCTGTCTGTTTCAGGAAATACATACTCAGATTCTATATTAAGCTCTTCTTGAATACTTTGGATATCACTCAAAATCTTCGGAATGCTCGGATCTATAAACGGTATCTTACGTCCGCCATGAGGTTTCCCTTTTTCTTCTTTCAGCCACGGGACTATCTCGAATCGGTCATCTCCATGTTTGCCATCATGCCTTATCTGCATCTGATGAAGATATATGTGATCCTCTTTTACGTCATCCCATCTAATGGCCGGCAGTTCAGATGCCCGCATACCTGTGTAGCTTGACAAGAGCCCCATAAAAGAGTATTTGCATCTTTCGTATGAATGCCTGTTTTTATCAATGCGCTCTTGAAAATTCTCTCTCAGAGTTTTTACCTGCGCATCAGAGAATGCCATGTTTGTTTTAGGCTTGATATTCTTGAATGCGCTGACATTGTTTTTGAACAGGGATGACGGATTGATGTTGATCAGTGGATTGTTCTCTCTGCATCCGATCTCAGGATCCGAAGCTGCCTTAAAGACAATATTGAGAGTTCCCTTTAACTGCTTTACCTCTGAAAGAGACATATCATGCTTCTGCTGAGTCTCTCTCATATAGGCCCATAGAAACGAACTCGTTATATCTCTGACATCACAATCAAGAAATTCTTCTGTAAAATAACTCTTTTTCGTCCGTTCATGTCTTTCGATTGTAGAAGGCTGAGGATTGGTACTATTGATCCTGTGTCGAATTCCGATGTTATACCAAGCTCTGACTGTATAAGAGATATCCTCACTTTGCGAATAGATCTCATAAAGCTTTTCGTACATCGAATCCAGATCCTTAGCTCTGACCTTGTTAGTTGTACTACGAGGGTCTCTGGTAGACCAATAACCGTCTTTAGTCTTAGGCGGAGTGATAGCTCTGGGAAGGCCGTCTTTGTTAACATGATGTTTTTTAACAAAGTCCTTGATCCATGCATTTCGTTTATTAAGTTGTATTATATTCATAATGTGCTCACTTTCTTTAGTAGAAAGTTCTGCCACATTGATGTTATTAATTTTAGCATAATCGATGAATTCCTGCACAGAAATTTCAAAAACATTATCCATAACGGCCTCCTTTCTTCAAAGCTGTAAATTAAAAATGACTGCATGTATCATACAAAGCAGTCGTTAAATATAAGAACATCATAGAGATGTATAAGTGGTTATCTTGTAATACTATTGTCTTTGTGTTTGGTTACGTTTTTCTCATTTCTCGAAATAAGTGTCTCAATATTTTTTGATGCAGTCATCAGCTGTTTATGGTCAGAGTTCAGTTTGTGATATTCATCATAAAGTGCATCCTTTTTCTGTATGAGCTCATCAAGCCTAGCTTTGATATCTGCAGCTTTGGTAGAAGGATCTACACCTTTAGATGAAAGAAAAGTACATGCCGATCTGAATAACATCATACCGGTCGAGTGTTCTTCCTCATATTGTTTACTCTTACCCGAGTTTAAGTATCCTGCATAAACATCCCTGTATTTTTCTCGTCGTTCCAGTGACTCATATATCTCTTTGAGTTCAGCGATCTGAGTTTCATATCCTCTAATGGATGATCGCAGATTCTTTATCTCACGGCTCCATTCATCCTGTTTTTCTTCGATCGTAGAAAGAGAAGTGATGCCATGTGTATTTAAAAAATTATATGTGGCTGCTATCTTTTTTACTTCGGATAAAGCGACTTTGTTCTGGTATGCAGGACTCTTTATCATATCAAGTCTGTCTGACAGATCCTTTAACAATCCTATTTCTTGTCTTGGCGGTGCGATATATGGAGTAGCATCAATATCTTTATATTTTATACGTGTGATTATCGCATCCTTGTTATATCTGTCACCAAGATTCATAAGACGCATATAACGTTGAGATCCTTCTTTTTTGATCGAATAATTATCATTGGTTATCTTGATCTCATAACCTGATTTCTTTAACATCTCGATAAGTTCATCGAAAGAATTCACAAGAGGTATGTATGAGTCGATAGTGTTTTTTAATACCTGTCTGTTAGAGTTGTTTGCCCTTACATCTTTATAGTTGTGATAAGGCACGGCACTTTTTTCGTTGCTCTTTATAACTGACAGACCATACGATGCACACAGTTCATCATTGATGTCTCTCATCTTATTGAACGAAGTATAATTCTGTCTGTACTTCCTGTAATCGGTAAATGAAACATTGTTAAATATGATGTGGTTATGAATATGATCCTTATCAACATGAGTCGCCAAGACAAATTCATGCTCACCGTTAGTGTATCGCATCGCTAGTTTCATACCTATCTCATGAGCGAGTTTAGGAGAGATCTCACCCGGTGCAAACGACTGGATGATGTGCTGTGCTTTCACATTTCCGATCTTAGTTCCATAAGAAGCTGTCTGTTCAAACTCGATATCAGCAGTGTGGGGAGAACATCCAAAAGATGAAATGAGCAGTTCATCATCTGTCTTTTCAGGGTTGGTTATGTAATTGATCGCATCTAACACTGAGTGCCTGATAGGATGTATCTTTGATATTGCCATATGCTCACCATCATTCCTTTTATCTCATCAATAGTTTCCTTGGTCACGCTGTCACCTGAATTCAATGCATGGGCTATCTGATTTATGTTGTTACCGATCTTGTTTAGCTCATAGGTAAATTCCTTTATCTGCTCAGAATCATCGATCACAAAAAAGTATGCATCGATCATACTGCGGCGTGCATACTGTGAAAAAGAAGTTACATGTGCAAGCTCCATTCTCTCTTTAATAGCTTTTTCTTCAGCATCCGACAGATAAATAAGATGTGCGTTTTTTCTTTTTCTGTTTGGCTTATCTTTCTTCATTTTTTACTTCCTCCTTTCTTCATGTTCATAAATAAAAGTGTTAAGGGTTTGGGGTTACCCCAAAAATCATGGCAGCTTTTTAGCTGACATCTTGCAACTGTGTATATACAGTTGCTATGCTTGCGATTACTGAAAAATGAAA
>CADAPR010000013.1 GCA_902789785.1 uncultured Lachnospiraceae bacterium | reverse complement strand
CGTTCAAACTCTCCGATCACATTTGAAGCAAACAGAGGCTTTGCAAGGAAGCTGTCCACTCCTATATGAAGTGCCTCATCCATGATCTCATCCCAGTTAAATGATGTAAGGATGATAATGGTCGTCTCGCTGCTGTAAAGCTTTCTTATCTCTTTTGCTACTTCTATGCCGTCCATATCAGGCATCTTCCAGTCCAAAAGGACCAGGTTGTATGGTTCCTGCTTGGTATGCTTTAATTCGAGCATATGAAGAGCATCCTTGCCCGTCAGGCATGTATCAGCCTTGATGCCTGCCTCATCCAGTACGATCCTTGCATGCTCGGCAGCTATCTCTTCATCATCAACAACAAGCACACGTATATCATTCGGATTGATTATGATCCCTTCAACACAGTCATGCTCGCAGTTTTTAAGAGTGACTATCACTGTAAACTGTGTACCGACGCCTTTTTTAGATGATACCGCGATCGTACCGTTCATGATATCAACTATGTTCTTTGTTATGGCCATGCCAAGGCCTGTGCTTCCGTATTTGTTGTTCCTGCTGCTGTCTTCCTGGGTAAATGTATCAAAGACCTTTGGAATGAACTCTTCTTCCATTCCTATTCCGGTATCGCTTATCGTGAATTTTATTGTAGACTGATCCTCAAAAACAGCTGTCCTTTCAACTGTAAGACTCACTTCTCCCGGCGGATCGGTAAACTTTATGGCGTTGCTAAGGATATTTATGAGTACCTGTTTGAGTTTCATATCGTCACCGATATAAAAATCCGAAACACCTCCAATAACTCTGCACTCATACTTAAGGCCCTTATCCTTGCACTGAGTCATAACCATGATATTGATCTGTTCGAGCATCGCTCTGAATGAAAACTCTTCTTTTCTGAGTATCATCCGCCCTGATTCTATCCTGCTCATATCAAGGATATCGTTGATGAGTCCAAGAAGATGACGAGCACTCTCTCCGATCTTTTCAAGGTATTCTCTCGTACCTGCATCAAGATTTTCATTTCTGAGCGCAAGGCTGTCTAGACCTATGATCGCATTCATAGGTGTTCTTATCTCGTGACTCATGTTGGATAGGAATGCGGTCTTGGCTTTATTAGCTTCCTCAGCCGCATTAAGCGCATCGCTCAAAGCCTTATTTCTGGCCATAGATTCACGCATTTCGGAATCGATATTTGTAAGACCGAGACCTATTGCATGAACTATATTGTCATCCCTGTCTTCGGCATGTCTGACTCCGGCCATGCGTATCATCTCATAATATGTGCTGCCGTTTCTGTGAACGAGATAGCGATATGAGATTATAGGTTCAATTGATAGACTCTTTCTGATATTGTCTGGATCTATAAAGTTTAGAAAACCCTCGCGGTAGCTTGGATCCACCGCCTTGTTGGCATAAAGACTGAAGCGTTCAATATAGGGAAAATGTATTCCTTCACCGGTCTGATCCTTATCATACGGATCCCCGCGATAGCATACAGCGTCATTCTTATCAAGATCAACATGATATACACTGCGGTAGTCAGACGCCAGTGCTGTTATCATCTTATCCTGCTGTTCTCTTTTTATCTTCTCATTTAGAAGCTGTTCTTCAACGATCTTTGCTTCTTCGATAACCTGCTCATGCTTTTGAGTTATATCCGATATGAAAACATAGTACAGGCCGCCATATTTTTGAGTTTCCACGAAATGTCCGTAATCATCGATCCATCTTTCAGAGCCGTCTTTTCTGATGATGCGGTATTCAACATGGTCCAAGCCTTGATCGCTCTTTCTTATCTGATCTGTGACCGATTCGGATACCATCTGATAATCATCCGGATGAAGCATACCCTTAAATGTATAGCCTGTATGGTTCTTAAAATCTTCAAGATCATCACAGCCGAATATCTTTATCGTTGCTTCATTTGCATAGAGAAGATCCTCATCTCCCTCCGCCTTATAGATAAAGAAGCCTCCGGGCAGATGACGTCCGATCTCTTCTATGATGTTCATAGTCTGCTCGTTTAAAGCCAGATTTTTCCCAAACATATTTACCTCATAAATCAGCTATGATGATACTACAGATCTGCAAATTTATTTCTTTCTTCCATCATCTTGTCAATAAGCTTACTATAATCCGTTTCCTGTCTTGTCCTTAACAGTTCGGTTATCTCATATACAGGCTCATATATAGGCGTTAAGGAAAGATTTGAGAGCACTCCCTTAAGCGCATGAGCAGCCTCAAAAGCTTCGGCAAGCTTGTTTTCCTCTACCTTGTTCTTAAGTTCGTTAAAAGTATCCGGCTTAAGAGCCATGTCTACAAGCCTCAAGTAGAAATCCTCATTGTTGCCGCATCTTGCTAGTCCCTGATCAGTATCTGCTCCAAGTTCCTTAAGCTGTTGTATAGTCATTGTTTCACCTCCGAATTCAATCCTTCTTCTATGAATCTCTCAAAATCGTTTGAATCAACAGGCTTTGAGAAATAATATCCCTGTATTACGTCACATCCCATCTCTTTTAATATCTCATACTGCTCTTTGCATTCGACACCTTCCGCAATTATCCTTACATTCAGATATTTCGCGATATCAAGGATGAATTCCACAAGCTTCTTTGCTCTGGCATCCGTATGTATATTTCTGACAAATACCATATCAAGCTTAAGCACATCAAACGGAAGACTCGTGAGCATGTTTAACGATGAATAACCTGTACCGAAATCATCCATCTCTATTGTAAATCCTTCTTTTCTAAGTCCCTCTACTATGCTGAAGATATCTGACTGATTATCAGTATATGCAGACTCCGTAACCTCCAAGAAGTAATCTTTTGGACTGATCCCGGCTTTTGCTACGATCTCCTTAAGCTCATCAGTCAGTCCTTCATTCATTATGTCGATCCTTGAAACATTGACAGAAACAGGGATCTTTATCCCGTATTTTTGTTTCCAGGCAGCTATCTGTTCAGCAGCCTTTCTCCATACAAAGCGATCGACTTTTCCAATAAGACCATTCTTTTCAAAAAGAGGTATGAAAGCACCCGGACTTATCATTCCAAGCTTTGGATGAACCCACCTAATAAGAGCCTCGGCACTGCTCAATATGGGCTTATCGGCCTGAATCGAATACTTGGGCTGATAGTAGACCCTAAACTGTTCTTCTTCCAGGGCACTGTCAAGATCTCTTATAAGTATCTCTTCAAATTGTTCCTTTTCTCTGATCTTGTCATCGTAATATGCTATATGCAGGTTGTAATTCCTGCTTATGCTGTTGCATGCAAGAAGGGCAAGATCAAATCTTTTTCTTACGTCAGATTCAGAGTCGGCATTTTTAAGTATACCGATCCTTACATGGGTATCCGATACTCCGAGAATGCTGTTTAATGTATCATTTATCATTCTGTAGAGCGTTTCTTCATGATCTGCGCTCTTAAGATACAGATAAAAAAGATCTGCGTTATAACGGCATGCAAGTCCTTTTGATGAATCCACATACTCTTTGATCGCCTTGCCTATGGCAGCAAGTATCCTGTCTCCAAACTCTCTCCCGTGTACTGCATTTATGACATGAAATCTGTTAAAGTTGATAGCTACCACATCTTTGGGATAATCCGGATAATACTGGTCAAAGATCGTAGAATACTCAAGGAAGTATTCTCTGTTAAACAGTCCGGTTAGCGTATCAAACTGAGTTGATGTGATTATGTTCTTGTCCTCATATAGCTGTATGATCCTGTCTATTCGTGCATGGATCACCTCGGGGACATCATAGGGTTTTGGAATGAAATCCGCCACCCCCATCTTTAAGCTCTTTACCTCGGCTTCCTTTTCGGAAGTAAGGACTATTACCGGAATCTTTGCAAAATCCGCATCCTTTTGCAGTAATTCATAAAATTCATATCCGTCCATGACAGGCATATGAAGATCGAGCAGGATAAGTGAAAGCCTGCCCTTTACATTTTTAACTGTCTCAAAAGCCTCCCTGCCGTCTTGTGCAAGCAGGACAGTATAGTCATCGTCAAGAGTATTCTTGAGCATGAGTCTGTTGATCTCTTCATCATCTACGATCAGGACTCTTCTCTTCATACTCAGCTGTTTTGTAACAAAGTCATCCGTTGTAATGATCGCATTATTCATATTTTGCCCCTGTTAAACAATCCTTATCTATCCTTCAATACATTTCTTAATCTCATAAGGATCAGTTCTGGTTCATATGGCTTGCATATAAAATCTGCGATATTGTACGGAAATGTCTTCATGAGATTCTCACTGGTACTCTCGGCAGTCATTATAACGACCGGGATATTCTTAACCTCATTCTGCTTCATGATCTCCAGAACACTGAAGCCGTTCATTATCGGCATGTGAAGGTCAAGAATAATGCAGTCGATCGGTCTGTTTGACTTAAGTATCTTCTCAAGTCCCAGATATCCGTTTTCGGCAGTATCGATCTCATAATCATCAATGCTTAGTATGCATGACAGTATCTCTCTGTCTATTTCAGAATCATCAATAATAAGTATTCTTTTTCGCATGTCTCCAATCCTCCACCATTAATTATATCCTTAAATTTTAACGTCATCAAGCCAATTTAGCGGATACAAAAAGAGAGAGTCATATGACTCTCTCTCAAAATCTGCAATCATTATTTTGCATAATCTGTTACACGGCTTTCTCGTATAACATTTACCTTGATCTGACCAGGATATTGAAGCTCTGCTTCGATCTGCTTTGAAATATCTCTAGCAAGCAATACCATATCAGAATCGGTAATCTGCTCCGGAACTACCATAACACGAATCTCACGACCTGCCTGGATAGCAAATGATTTGTCTACACCTTTGAAATTGTTAGCTATTTCTTCTAATTGACGAAGTCTAGTTGTATATGTTTCAAGTGTCTCACGTCTTGCACCCGGTCTTGCAGCGCTTATAGCATCTGCAGCCTGAACGATGCATGCGATCAGACTCTGAGGTTCAACATCACCGTGGTGAGCCTCTACGGCATTGATAATAAGAGCCGACTCTTTATATTTCTTACAAAGGTCAGTACCAATCTGAACATGCGATCCTTCCATCTCGTGATCCACGGATTTACCGATATCATGCAACAGACCGGCTCTCTTAGCCATACGTACATCAAGTCCCATCTCGCTGGCCAGAAGACCTGACAGCTGAGCGACCTCAATCGAATGCTTGAGTGCATTCTGGCCGTAACTTGTTCTAAACTTCATCCTGCCGAGAAGTTTGATAAGTTCGGGATGAATACCGTGAACGCCCACTTCGAGTACAGCAGCTTCTCCCTCTTCCTTGATCATGACCTCAACTTCACGCTGAGCCTTCTCAACCATTTCTTCAATCCTTGCCGGATGAATACGCCCGTCTACGATAAGTTTCTCGAGAGCTATACGGGCAACCTCTCTTCTGATAGGATCAAATCCTGACAAGATAACTGCTTCGGGTGTATCGTCTATGATAAGATCGACACCTGTCAGCGTCTCGATAGTTCTGATATTTCTACCTTCTCTACCGATGATCCTTCCTTTCATCTCATCATTCGGAAGCTGAACCACGGATATAGTCGTCTCCGATACATGATCGGCAGCGCATCGCTGAATAGCATTGACAACATATTCCTTAGCCTTTTTATCAGCTTCTTCTTTAGCACGACTTTCCATCTCTTTTATCATGACGGCTGTCTCGTGCTTGACATCTTCTTCAACAATTTTCAGTAGATAATCTTTTGCCTGGTCGGAGGTCAAACCTGAGATTCTTTCCAGTTCCTGCACGCGTTCTTCGTTAAGCTTAGAAATAACTTCCTTCTGTTTGTTAAGGCTTTCTTCCTTAGCATTCAGAGAAGCTTCCTTCTTCTCAATGGCCTCTGTCTTACGATCGATGTTCTCTTCTTTCTGCTGTATACGACGCTCATTGCGCTGAATCTCGCTTCTTCGATCCTTGATCTCCTTATCAAGCTCATTCTTAGCCTTGATGGATTCTTCCTTGATCTCAAGCAAGCCCTCACGCTTCTTCGTCTCCGCAGTCACTACAGCTTCATCGATGATTGCTCTCGCCTGTTCCTCAGCTTTGCTGATCTTGGAATCGGCATTCTTCTTCTGATAATTGGATGTAATCAGATAAGTCACCGGAGCAACGATCACAAGAGTAGCCAAGACAGCTAAAATAATCTCCAGCATGTCAGGAGCACCTCCTATTTCTTATTTAGTTTTATGTATCATACCAAAAGGCTGTTAAACCCTCTTTTAGCAATCTACAACAAATCAATTCTATATGAAACGCCAACTTATGTCAAGTTAAAAATCCTGCCTCATGACTCTGGCAATAGTCTCGGGCGAGAAACCTTTCTGATATAAAAATCGCACGTTTTTGGCTATAGTTTTGCTGTCTGCATTTAAAGGATCAAAGCCCCTTTTTATGAGCAGACTCCTTATCATGCTCTCCTCATCGCCAAGCTCGCCTTCATCTCGTTTTATGTTTAAGACTTCTTCGATAACATCCTTGCTTATTCCCTTTTTCAGAAGGTCCTGTTCAATGCGTCTTGCTGATCTGCTTTGTGTATAGGTATCTATATACTGACTCGCATATGCATGATCATCAATATAGCCAAAGCTCTTAAGATAGTCAATCGCCTCATCTATCGATTCATCATCATAAAGATTCTCCTTAAGCTTGTTTCGCATGTCGCGTTCGCTGTAAGGTCTTTTTTCGAGCAGATGCATAGCTCGCAACTTTGCTCTTTTTTTTATGACCTTTGTGATGATCTCATCATATGTTTCCTTATCTATCTGTTCATCTTTCTTTATCCTATATTGACGAAGTTCGCCTTTGTAAAGAACAAAGGCGAACTCATCATCAATAAATATCTTGTATTTGGATTTTGAAAGTTCTGTTATATCAGTAACGATCATTCTTATCAATCCTCAGCTTCTTTTGCAGCCTCATCATCGTTGGATCCATCAAATTTATAGTAATCTCTTACCTTGTTTTCGATCTCCTGACAGATATCCGGATGCTCCTCAAGATAGATCTTTGTATTCTCACGTCCCTGTCCTATCTTGTTGCCCTGATAAGCATACCAAGCACCGCTCTTGTTAATGATATCAAGATTAGATGCAAGATCGACGATATCTCCGACTTTCGAGATACCCTTGCCGAACATTATATCAAACTCTGCTTCCTTGAACGGAGGAGCGATCTTGTTTTTAACGACCTTGACTCTTGTTCTGTTACCGATGACCTCGCCGCCGGATTTAAGAGATTCGATACGTCTTACATCAAGTCTTACCGAAGAATAGAACTTAAGAGCTCTTCCGCCTGTCGTAGTCTCGGGATTACCGAACATTACACCGACTTTTTCACGCAGCTGATTGATAAATATAACCGTACAGTTTGACTTGCTTATCACTGCTGTGAGCTTTCTCAAAGCCTGTGACATCAGTCTTGCCTGCAGGCCGACATGTGAATCTCCCATGTCACCGTCTATCTCAGCCTTTGGAACAAGGGCTGCAACAGAGTCAACTACTACTATGTCGACAGCGCCTGAACGTACCATGGTTTCTGTTATCTCAAGAGCCTGTTCGCCGTTATCAGGCTGTGATATATAGAGATTGTCAATATCAACTCCGATATTTTTTGCGTATGTGGGATCCAAGGCATGCTCGGCATCTATAAATCCTGCGATACCGCCGCGCTTTTGCACCTCAGCTATCATATGAAGCGTAACTGTTGTCTTACCTGATGATTCAGGTCCGTAAATCTCAACAATTCGTCCTTTGGGAATACCGCCAAGTCCTAGTGCGATATCAAGGCTTAATGATCCTGTAGGTATGGTCTCAACATTCATCTGAGACGTAGGATCTCCAAGTTTCATTACAGCTCCTTTGCCGTACTGTTTCTCGATATGTGCTATAGCAGCGTCTAATGCTTTTAGTTTTTCTTCTCTTTCCATTATGAGTCTCCTTTTGTGAACGTACGTTCTGTATCAATATTAAAACGTATGTTCGTTTTTGTCAATACTTTGTTTATGAAACTTTACAAATATAAATTTATACTTTTAATAGTCCGTTTTATGTCTCTTTTGAATACTCTGTTATAAAATTTTTCTTATACATAGTTTCGCACGCATGTTTTAATATGCGCGCGAAATAATTGAAATACTTTAATTCTTCCCAAAAGTATTCTCGCTGAAGTATTCAAGCAGACATTCTCTTAACAGTATCAAAGCATTGGCAACCGCCGTCTCTCTTATCTTGGCTCTGTTTCCGTGGAAATGATATTCTTTTACCGTTACACTTCCGCGTACGTAACAGCACATATATACTAATCCGACCGGCTTTTCATCAGTTCCGCCGTCAGGTCCTGCGATACCTGTCGTGGATATAACGACATCGGCTTTGCTCATATCATGCATTCCCTCTGCCATCTCCTGTGCTACCTGCTTGCTTACAGCACCGTACTTTTCAAGCGATGACTTTCTGACACCGGCGAATTTTCTCTTTGCCTTGTTTGAATATGTCACGAAACCTGTTTTGAACGTTTCCGATATTCCCGGAACATTGATCAGTCTTCCTGCGAGAAGACCTCCCGAGCATGATTCCACTGTTGAGATGGTCAGATTATTTGCGATCAACAGATCAGCTATCGCCATTTCGAGGGTGACATTCTCATCGGTTGTATATATATATGTCCCGAACCTGTTCTTTAATTCCTTGACTACAGGCTTTAACAGCTTTTTTGCAGAAGCCTCATCCTCTGCCTTTGCCGTCACACGAAGATGCACTTCGCCGGTCTTTGCATATGTAGCTATCGTCGGATTGCTCTGAGCATCGATCAGATCCTCTACCTGCTTTTCAACGCTGCTCTCGCCGATCCCGCATATCTTTACAGTCTTTGAAAGGATCGTGCCGGGAAGCATATTTCTAAAATAGGGTTCAACATGATCCGTAAACATCGGCTTAAGTTCATTAGGCGGGCCCGGAAGAAGAACAACTCTCTGCTCTCCGTATTCAATGATAACTCCTGGTGCTGTGCCGTTAGGATTTGGCAGTATCACCGAATCCTCAGGTATCATAGCCTGCTTCCAGTTATTATCGGGGATCTTTATGTTCTTGGCCGCAAAATAATCCTCTATGTGTTTTTTGCAGTCCTCATCAAGATGCATCTTTTTATTGCAGACATTTGCCGCAACTTCCTTTGTCAGATCATCCTGGGTGGGCCCGAGTCCTCCGCCTAAAATGACTATATCCGATCTTGAAAGAGCTGTCTTAATGGTCTGAGTAAGTCTTTCCTCGTTGTCACCGACAACCGTCTGATAGTAACAGGAGAGTCCGAGCTTTGCGCACTCCTCAGATAAAAATGCCGCATTCGTATTGACTATGTTGCCAAGAAGTATCTCCGTCCCAACCGAGATCAGTTCGACTATCATCTTTGTGTACCTTCCGTCTTTATAATATTACATGGTCCATGCTCTCACTGAGAGAATTTACCTTTTCATTGAGTGTATCCGCCTCACCGGCAAGTGAGACCGCAGTATCAAGCTGTGAACCGATCGAATCCGTTACGCTTCTTGTAACAGCCGCTGTCTCTTCGCTGACAGCCGCGATACTCGTGATAGAATTTACGATCATCTCTTTTTCTCTTACCATCACTGTCATGTTCTCGGAAATGTTGTTTAATCCATCTACCATTTCCTCAACACGTCTTGTTATGTCGGCAAATACTTCGTTAGTATCCTCTAAGGCTTCTCCCTGTTCACTTATATAGCCGGTCGTGCGTTTTGCCGAACCGGTAGCCTTTTCACTGGCCACTCTGATATCACCAAGTATGCTGTCTATCTGTGAAGATGCCTTCATGGACTCATCAGCAAGCTTTCTGATCTCTTCAGCAACTACCGCAAATCCTCTTCCTGCGTCACCGGCTCTAGCAGCTTCTATGGAAGCATTAAGAGAAAGCAGATTGGTCTGATCAGCTATCTCGTTTATAACCTCAACGAAATTGCTTATTACATCAGTCTTCTTTATAACATCCTCTATCTCAACGATAAGCTGCTGTACCAGTTCGGTAGTAAGTGCAGACTTTTCATTCAGTGAAGATATCTTCGTTCTTCCGAGCTGTGTTGAATCCAGAGTCTTGCCGATGGTATCCTCCATCTGCTTTGTGCTGTTAACAACACCGTCAAGCTTTTCAGAGAATTCGTTCATCTCATTGGCGCATACATCAGCATCTTTTGCCTGACTCTCAGCTCCGTCAGCCAGCTGATCCAGTTCATGAGAGATATTCTGCATGATATCCTTCATGCTGTCACTGGATTCGTATACCTTGTTCGCTGATTCAGTAACATCATCGCCGAAGCCTCTGACATTGCCCATGATTGAATTGATTCCTGCTATGGTCTCATTGAGCGTATCCGTCAGATATCTCATCTCATCATTTCTGTTGGTCCTAAACTTTCTAGTAAAGTCACCCTTAGCAACC
This sequence comes from uncultured Lachnospiraceae bacterium, assembly GCA_902789785.1. Classification (GTDB taxonomy): domain Bacteria; phylum Bacillota; class Clostridia; order Lachnospirales; family Lachnospiraceae; genus Colinaster. The sequence goes on along the minus strand of CADAPR010000013.1, from coordinate 13,845 downwards.
TTGCCCAGATTGCTGCATACATTGCTAAGCGTTGTACTGATGCCTCTTGCAAGTGCAAGACCGATACCCAGCGCAACTATTATTCCGATTATGACCATGATCACGGTAACATTTCTGATACCTGCCATCTCGGCTGTTATATTATCATGAGGTATAAGAGCACAGAGTGATATTCCTGTCTCGTCAATAGGCGTGTAATAGAAGTAGTAGCTTGTTCCGTCTACCTCTACCTCGATTCCCTCTATCGGTGTGCCTGCTGCAGCAGCCTGTGTATAAAAGCTCTTGTTCGTAAAGAAACCGTCACCCTCTTGTGAAAACTCGTACGAAGCAGCTCCGTCCTTTACAGTCTGCTTCATGCATATCTCATTCTTATCGGATACAAAGCCGGCATAGCTTCCGTCACCCATGTTAAGAGTCTTTAATGTATTCTCAAGGTTCTCCTTGTCCATATCTATGACAACAGCGCCGTCACCATACATAAATAACTGAATATATGAGAATACATATGAACCGGGATCTCCGAACCATACTTCATCAATGAAGGGATGCTTGCCCATCCATCCGTTGCGGATACTTGTTGTCTCATAGTCTTTGACAAGCTCGGCCTCAGGCTGATCCCAGAATTCAGTAAATCTTCCGTGTTCTGATTCTCTTATCTGGGTCTCTGATCTGTTATTGTTAAGAACGGCTCTTCCGTGTTCTGAAATGATGTAGGCATCAGATACGAAATCCGTGGATTTTATATAGTTGCCTATCTCATTAAAGATGATCGTAAATGTCTTGTCCTTTTCACTGCTCGTCTTCTTGTAAAGGACCTGATAATACTTTGTGACATTGTCATTTGTATTAAGTGTCTGAGCTTTGTTCTCAATGCTTGAGCATATCATCGACATATAGTTGCCGGTCGCAGCTAGGGCACTCTCAACACTTGTCAGATACTTTTCTTCTATTACCTTTGATGCTGTGCGATATGAAAAAAAGCCCAGCAGAATAATGAGTATCACAGGGACACAATATGCCGCAAGAAGCTTCACTCCTATCTTGTGATACCTCTTTCCAAGCGGTCTGTCATCTCCCACAGACTCATTTTCCCGAGCTTTCTTAACCTTTGAAATGATCGCTTTGGTCTTTTCTGCGCCGATATTCTTTACATCAAGCGCCTTTTGTTTGATCTTGCTAAGATCAGGGTTTATATTGATTTTTCCCATACAGTAACCTCGCCCAAAATTATGTCTATTTTTCTTTCATGACTTCCTTGTTTTTTACTATATAATCGATCAATGATATGATCGTCAGTATGACTGACACATATATTCCGATTATTCCCAATACCTCAAAGAGTATAAAATCAATATCCGCTATCAGTATGCCTATGGTTATCATCTGACTCACGGTCTTTGATTTTCCCCACATGCTGGCCGCTATCACAACCCCGTTATCTGCAGCCACCAGCCTGAATCCAGATATGATAAATTCTCTTGCCATGATTATAAGTACTGCCCATGCAGGTATCCTCTCCAAAGACAGCAGACAGATCAGTGCCGAACATACCAAGAGCTTGTCAGCTAGCGGATCCATAAACTTTCCGAAATTTGTTATAAGATTATATTTTCTTGCTATCTTGCCGTCTAAAAGATCGGTTATGCTCGCAAGAATGAATATGAATAGGGCTATCCAGTTGCTGAATGAACCGAAGCATCCTGTCAGCAGGATGATAACAAACGGTATGATGAGAATAGTCCTGAGTATAGTTAATCTGTTAGGTAAATTCATCTTCTTCTCCAAGTTTCTTTCTACCATTTATAATATCACTCAATCACTTCTCCAACAAGGTCATATTCTCTTGAACCGGTAACTTTTACCTTTACGAAATCGCCGCTCATGAGCTCGCGATCGCATTCAACAAAAACTTCACCGTCAACATTGGGAGCATCCTTGTAAGTCCTTGCGACATAGACGCCTTCTTTCACAAGTTTCCCTTCGATCATGACATCCATGACCTCGCCGGCTGTCTGTTTTGCCTTATCCCATGCGATCATCTGCTGAAGTCGCATTACTCTGTCTCTTCGTCTTCTCTTTATGAATTGCGGGATCTGTCCCTTCATTTCAGCTGCCTTGGTTCCTTCTTCCCGTGAATATGTAAAGACTCCGAGTCTGTCAAATCTCATATCTTTTACAAACTCGATCATCTGTTTGTGATCCTTGATCGTCTCGCCCGGGAATCCCGTTATAAGCGTCGTCCTGATTGCAATATCGGGTATCTCTTTTCTTAATCTTTTGATCCTTTCAGTGATCTCTGATCTTGTTGTCTTTCTTGCCATCCTCTTTAATATCTCGTCAGAGGCATGCTGAATGGGTATATCCAGATAATGGCATACCTTCGGTTCTTCTTTTATAGTCTTTATGAGCTCATCCGTTATCTCTTCGGGATAACAGTACAGTATCCTGATCCATCTGATCCCTTCTATCGCAGCCAGTTTCTTAAGAAGTCTGGGCAGTGACTTTTCATTATATAGATCGACTCCGTAAAGAGTCGTCTCCTGAGCTACGAGTATCAGCTCCTTGACACCTCTTTCCGCAAGCTTTTTAGCTTCATCAACAAGAGTATCGATCGGAACGGATCTGTAGTTTCCTCTCACGTAGGGTATAACACAGTATGTGCATCTCTTGTTGCACCCTTCCGCGATCTTTAGATATGCGTAATGGCCGCCGTTTGTCAAAAGTCTGTCAAATCCGTACAGGGGTTTTGAGCTGATATCTCCGACAGCATCTACCGGCTTCTTATTATCTTTTAAGACAGTATCAAGGCATTCTGCTATCTTGTCCCATCCGCTTATTCCAAGTATCGCATCTACCTGCGGTATCTCTTTATGGATATCCTCGCTGTATCTTTCTCCTAGGCATCCGGTCACTATAACCGCCTTAAGCTTTCCTTTCTCCTTTAAGGCAGTCATCTGCAGGATGTTATCGATCGATTCCTGTTTGGCATCTCCGATGAAACAGCATGTATTGATCACAGCCGCATCCGCGTCATCCTCGCTGACCGTTATCTCGTATCCGTGCTGTGACAGGATGCCTAACATCATCTCGCTGTCTACGGTATTCTTATCACATCCGAGTGAAATAAAAAGTATCTTCATATATTCTCCGTACTCATACATAAAAAATAAAACCCGTTACCGGGTTTTACTCTTTATTCCTCGTCATCGCCGATAATATGTATCTTTGACTCGTTAAGCTCGTCAATAGCTACCGAAAGAGCTTTTCTTCCCTCGCCGTTAACCAGCGGATCATCTCCGGCAATTATCTGTCTTGCTCTCTTTGATGTCGCCATAACTATCGAATAACGGGAATTGACTACCTTTGCCTCTCCGGGTTCTACCTCGCTATTAACTACCTTCATTAAATCTGAATAAGATGGATGTAACATGTTATCTCCTTTCTGATGTCATCAGATATCTTTCAATTCTTTTCTTATCTTTTCTATAAATTCCTTATTCCTGTCAGCCCTTAGCTTGGCTTTCTGGATAATGTCATTCATGTCTTCTATGCAGGTATCAAGATCATCATTTACTATAAGATACTCATACTCCTCAATACCCTCGCTCTCTTCCGCAGCACGCTTGAGTCTTTTTATTATGACATCCTCTTCTTCCGTGCCTCTGCCTTTAAGCCTGTTTACGAGAGTCTGTGCATCTTTTGTAGTAACAAACAAAAGAAGTGCCTCGGGAAATTTCTTCTTTATCTGCAAAGCTCCCTGTATCTCGATCTCAAGCAGCACATCTTTTCCGGCTTCAAGCTGTTCAAACACATAATCCTTCGGTGTCCCGTAGTAGTTTCCTACATACTGCGCATGCTCGATCAGCTTTCCGTCAGCTATGTTTTTCTCAAACTGCTCTCTTGTGATGAAAAAATACTCTCTTCCGTTTTCTTCTCCGGGTCTGGGCGCTCTCGTAGTCATGGAAACAGAAAGAGCATAATTGTCATATTTTGAAAGCAGCCCTTTCATAAGAGTTCCTTTGCCGGCTCCGGAAAAACCCGATACTACTGTAAGTAATCCTTTTTCTTTCATCCTGATCCCTTATTCTATATTCTGTATCTGCTCTCTTACCTTTTCTATCTCGGTCTTAAGCTCGATACCCTTGTTTGCTATCTCAAGATCGCTCGATTTGCTAAGCGTCGTGTTTGCCTCTCTGTTCATCTCCTGAGCGATGAAATCAAGTTTTCTTCCTATGCTTCCGCCCTCTATCAGAAGTGCTTTCATGGTCTCGATATGACTTCTTAATCTGACCATCTCTTCATCAACGCAGATCTTGTCGGCAAAGATCGTGACTTCCTGTACTATCCTGCTGTCATCTATCGCCGCATCCTCTAGCATCTCGCTGACTCTGGCCATAAGCTTGCTTCTGTAATCCTCAATGATCTGCGGACTCTTCTCTTCGATGAAATCAACAGCGGCAAGCATGTTGTCAAGCTTGTCGATAAGATCGTTCTTTAAATTTTCACCTTCTTTGATCCTGCTGTCAACAAAGCTCTCTGCCGCACCTCTGATGGCTTTCTCAAGCGATTTCCAGATGCCTTCCTCGTCGATCTCAACATCATCCCATGTAAATACTTCGGGATAGCGTGATATCAGAGAGACTCTCACATCATTATCTATATGAAATTCTTCAGCCATCTGCGTCAGATATTTCATATACTCGGCAGCCACTTCGGGATGATACTTTATCGTAACATTGTTTTCCGATGTGTCTTCGTATGTTATAAAGAGGTCTATCTTGCCTCTCTGCATGTATTCTTTGAGGAGATTTCTTATTGAAGCGTCAAAGAAATTGAGTTTCTTCGGCATCTTGATGGAAACATCCAGATATCTGTGGTTAACGGATTTTATCTCAACCGTTACTTTTCGATTGTCTTCGGCTATCTCAAATCTGCCGAAGCCGGTCATGCTCTTTATCATATTTCTTTCTTTCTTTATGTGGTGATATATCAGGAAATATTATATCTGTAACTTAATTGTTAGTCAATATCCGCTATTCCACTCTCTCGATACCTGAAATATCGGAATCTATCATCATGGAATAGTTTGTGTGATATATGACAAACCCGACCGGCTGTCCAGGTGATTTTTTCACATGCTTCTTCTGTATGTAGTCTATCTCTACCTGTGACTCGCCGTCAGTCTTGCTGTAATGAGCTGCCAGTCTTGCCGCCTCCTCAAATGTCGAATCGGGCAGCTCTTTGTTCTCGCTCTTGACGATCACGTGGCTTCCCGGTCTTTTCTTTGCATGAAACCACCAGTCATTGCCGGTCGCCACCTTGAAAGTGAGTTCCTCGTTCTGATAGTTGTTCTTGCCCACGTATATATGAAAACCGTCAGAGCTTATGTAGTGAAACGGCTTGCTTATAAATCTTTGTTTCTTTGTATTTGACTTTTTCTTTATAAAACCGCTTTCAGTAAGCTCGCGCTTTATCTCGTTTAGATCTTCTTCTTTTTCAGCTATATCGAGCGCAGCCATGATCGACTCAAGATGATCGATCTCGTTTTTAACGGAAATGGTGAGTTTCTCAAGCGCTTCCTTTGTTCTTTTTAATTTTGAATATCTGTCAAAGTATCTGGCAGCATTTTCCATTGCACTCATATCCGGATCAAGAGGTATAACTATCTTTTCACCTGTATAGTAATTATCCGCCTCATAGGATCTTTCACCCTCTTTAATGCTATATCCGTATGTATGAAGCAATTCGCCGTATACCCTGTACTTATCCATCTTGTCGGTATCCTTAAGCTGATTTATCTGAAGGTCATACTTTTTGATATCTCTCTCAAGATGGGTTGAAACGATCTTTCTAAGATCCACGCTCTTTTGCTTGATCCTGGTAAGCTTCTCCTTTTCGGCATAGAAGGCGATTATCAGCTCTGATGCATTCTCGTAATGCTTTCTTGCCTCTTCGGGATAAGAAAATACCTTTAGCATGCAGTAATCCTTGGGAGAATTGTTTTCATACAGGATGATAGGTGTATATTCCTTTTCCTTAACCTTATTCATGTACTCATCAAATACTTCATAAAGCTTATGTTTTTCATTATCTGAGAGTCTGCTCGTGCTGTCAGTCTCAACCCCGGCCTGGGCACACATCTGACCTGCGATCATAGGTGATATGCCGGTATATGTCGAATATATTGCCTTGGTTGTTTCAGTTGGTTTACATAATGCCGTTTCAATAAATTCTTTTTCGTTTGTCTTTGTCGGATCAAGCTTGTCTTCTGTCTTAGGTATAAAATAGTCATGTCCCGGCAGGACTTCTCTCACCGAACTTATAAGGCCTGATATATGCTTTATACTCTCAAGTATCTTGTCGTTTTCATCAGTAAATATGATATTGCTGTATTTACCCATGAGCTCAACTATAAGCTTCTTTTTCTTAAGATCTCCCATCTCGTCGAGATGCTCGATCTCAAATATGATGATCCTCTCAAAATCCGGCTGGTAGATATCTGTTATCCTTCCGTTTAGGACATGCTTTCTTAAGAACATGCAAAAGGCGGGAGCAGTCTCGGGACTCACCTTGTTCGTTTGTGTTATGTAAACTAGTGGCAGGGTAGGATTTGCACTCAGAACGATCTTGCACTGAGAAGACGACAAAGAGCCGCCGTTTTCACGGCGGCTTGTCTTTATGGTTAACATAAGTTCATCTTTTTCAGGCTGTGCGATCTTGCTTATCCTTCCGTCCAGGCAGGTCTGCCTCAGTTCATGCACTATGGCAGAAACTGTGATCCCGTCAAATGCCATATCTGTCTTTCTCCTTATCTTAAGGTATTACAGGAGTCCAGTACTTCTGGTTGTATATATCTGTAAATCTATATGTTGCCTGTGTAGGTGAATCAGCGATCTTTACATTGGATATCTGTGTCTTTGCACTGAGTGTGATCTTCGCATCCAGCCTGTAACTGTCGCTGTATGTTCCGTCATATGTGTAATAATCACAGATCGGTTCAACGATATCGCCCGCTTTTACTTCCTCAATATTTTTAGCGACCGCATCTGTTTCTCCCTGAGTATATACGAAACGCGCACCCGCAATGTAGCCGTTGGGGTTCTGTGAATCAAACGTGAGCAAAAGCTCTGCTCTTTCTCCGTTTAAGAAGCACGGAACATATCCTGTGATCGTATATGAATCGGAATAATCTATCGTATCCATGTGATAATACGGTACGACCTGTCCGTCAAGCGCGATCCATGTGCCGTCATACTCTCCGATAAGAGCTCCGTCATCATCAAAATCAAACACATTGTCTATTCCAAGATCTATATATCCTTCTCCGTCATCAACAAAAACATTCAGTTCCACGTCCTGGACAAGATCCCACTGATCCTCATCCATGACTATCTTGTAAGTACCATCAGCCTGTGTCCATACAAGATTGTTAGCATCCAGATAGTTTTGTGATACATAATCAGCCGTCTCTTCATTGCTTATATCCCTGCCCATGAAAAGATCGAGCACCGAAGGATCAAATCCGTATGAAGATGCACTTGTTCCTGATGAGCCTCCTGATCCGAGCATACCGCCAAGAAGCGACATGATCATATCAGAATTTCCGCCTGAAGGAGCACTTGTGCTGCCTCCGCCAATGAGCGAACCTGTAAGTGATGAATAGGGATTTGATGCTCCTCCTGCCGCCATCTGTCCGGTTACTTCTGTTGAAGCAAACTGCTGGATGCACTTTGAATACTCGTTATCCATCCCGATCTTCTTAAACAGGTTTAATGCATTGCTGACTTTTCCTGTCTTCTGATAGGGGAAATAGATCGCAAGTCCGTGAGCATCAGTCATGCTTGCAGATGTTCTGTTATACTTGATCGCTCCTTCAAGAGCGTTAGCAAGATCGCTTCCTTCGCTGTTTCCGATATTCTCGCAAAAATGAATAAGATCTATCTGATCGATCTTTGAAGACTGCGCAAATTCACGTGTGTTTCTTCTTGCATTGGCTACCTTCTTGTAACCGTCGTTCTTTATAAGGTCATTGGTCGATCTTGCAAAATCCGTAAGCTCATCGGGAACAGTTGCCTTAAGCTCGGCAAGGTCGACGATAGAAAGAGTGGTCTTCTGTCCTCTGCATTTCTGATTGCAGACATCAACAAAGTCATCGATGATGTTCTTTCCTATCTCAACGGTAGGCATTGAAGTATTTGCGGAAAGCTTTGTTAGCCAGTTGGTGTAGTACCAGCCGACACCTGGTTCCGTTTCTTCACTCGCTATCATGTAGTCTGCATATTTTTCCAGCATCAGGCCGTTTTCTACCGTTGCCATAAGACAGGTGTCAAAGCCTATGAAATCATAGTAGATGCCTGCGTTTGAAAGTGCCGTATCAATACCCGCAAGGTTCATTGAACCTGCTGAGGAATTCTTTTCATCGTATCCGTAGCCTGTTATAGAACCGCCGCCGTGATCCCAGAAGATAAGATTCATCCTGTCGGCAGGGAAATTCTTTGCGCCATACTTGATAAATGATGTGAGTGTGGCAGGATCTACCATCGCTCCTGAGCCCATATCGGATTCAAGACATATGAATTTGCCGTCTTTTATCTGGTATATCTGATTCTTTGAAGAGCTTATGACATTATTCTTCCACGCTCTGCATCCGCCCGTATAAACGATCAGGTTTACCTTGTCGGAAATATCTGCCTGAAGCATCTCATTAAGGTCATTGGTCGCCATACCGCTCTTTGATTCAAGATCGGTACCGCACAGATATACCATGATCGTTACTGTATCTTCACCGTTTCCGATAACGTTAAATCTCTTGTCTCTTGCGCCCTCGGCAACCGTCATGTCCGCCTGGGTATTTGCAGCTGCAGCAGATGTATAATCCTGAGTCTGCGACTGCGTCTGTCCTGTAAAGTCATACAGATCCGACTGTCCCGTAGAAACACCGCCGCCTCCTCCGAGGAATGACTTTATAAGAAAGAAGATAATGAGCACGGCTACACCGCCAAGGCCCATGCCTCCGGCTCTTGTCCCTACCCTTCTTGGGCTTGTGCCTCCCGAAAGCTGAGTATGATTTGAAGATGAGCTGTTAGAATGAGAACCGACATTTCCGACCGGTCCCGTTCCAAGCCCGCTTCCTGTTTTATTTACACTGCTTGAACCGCCTGTTACATTTTTCTGACGGCCTGTAGGTCTGTTTTTATCCATAGTACCCTCCTGTTTGGTCATTATATTTTATCACTTATCAGACATCAAAAAAAGTCCCCTTTGTAAAAAGGGGACTCCTTAAGCTATCCTTATTCGTACCATGCACCGCTGCTTGCTGTGCCTGAGACCATTTCCATGAGTTCAAGGAATTCCTGCTTGTACTCATCATCAGGATCTATCTTCTTTACATTCTTTATAGCCTGATCGATCGCTTCTTCTCTTGTCATGTCTACGAGATATTCACTGTCTGTAAGAGCCATTGCATATTCTGCTACGCTTGTTGCGAACATGAAATCCTCTGAAGGCTTTGAAGTATAGTTATTGGCACCTATAGGGAATTCCATATACTGTGACTCGTTCTTGTCGGGATCCTTGAAAGCTATTGAAAGTGTGCACCACTCATCCTTTGACCAGCCTTTATCTGAGATGACATTGTCCTGATACTTAAGATCGGAGTTTGTATCTCTTGAATCAGCAAGTCTGATCTCATATACAGCTGTTACCTGATGACCTGCTCCGAGTTCTCCGCCGTCCTTTGTATCATCTGTGAAATCCTGTGCAGCAAGAGCTCTGTTTTCATAACCGATCAGTCGGTATTCTTTTACGAGTGCGGGATTGAATTCAACCTGCAGCTTTGTATCCTTTGCTACCGTATAGAGTGTTGATGACATCTCATCTACCAAAACCTTCTTGGCTTCTTTGATCGAATCGATATATGCATAGTTGCCGTTTCCGGCATCTGCCAAAGTCTCAGCTGTTGTATCGCTGTAGTTTCCCATACCGAATCCGAGTACTGACAAGAATACACCTGTCTCCTTCTTTTCGCTTATGAGTTCCTTAAGATCGTCGCCTTTGCACTTTCCTACATTGAAATCACCGTCTGTTGCAAGGATGACTCTGTTGTTTCCGCCCTTTATAAAGTTTTCCTGAGCTATCTCGTATGCGAGCTCGATTCCGCCTTCACCGTTTGTTGAACCGCCTGCTTTAAGCTTTTCAAATGCTCTGTTTATCTTGTTTGTCTGATCACCTCTAACTCCGTCGATAATAACATCTGTTCCGCTGGCATATGTAACTATCGATACTCTGTCATTCTCTGTAAGATTATCTGCAAGAAGCTCCATTGCATCCTTAAGCAGAGGAAGCTTGTTTGCGCTGCTCATTGATCCTGAAACATCAAGAAGGAAAACGATATTGGAATCGGGTCTGTTCTTCTCTTTTAATTCCTTGGTGTTTACACCTAAGATCATTAACTTGTTGTTTTTGTTCCATGGACAGTCAGAAACCTGTGCATCCACTCCGAATCTGTCGCCGTTTTTTGGTGCTGCATAATCATATTTGAAGTAATTGATGAGTTCTTCGGCTCTTATGGAACCTGCAGGGAAATCATACAGTCCGTACCCTTCGTTGACAAATCTTCTCATGTTTGAGTAGCTTGCCGTATCCACATCTGCTGCGAATGTTGAAAGCGGTGATTCCATTACATTAAAGAATCCGTTCTCTTCATTGACTGTGTAATCTTCTCCTGATGCATCGGGTATATCATATCCTTTGTAATCATATGTATTATCGTACCAGGCCTCGCTTTCAGCTGTTGCAGCTGATTTAAAGCTAAGAGTACTGTCATTGCGCATACCGCTCTTTTTACTTGCTGACTGTTCAGAAGTAACAGGCGCTTCTGCAGTGTCACTTGCAGGAGCCGTTTCATTGCTTGCTCCGCAACCGGCAACTGTTGATACAGCCATTGCAAGTGTCAGTAACCAGATAACCATTTTCTTCTTCATAATAAAAATCCTCCCATATTTATCATCTCTTTATCCGTTTTTGATGTCCCCGATCTTTTTCTTCAGGTCCTTCTATCAAGGATACGGATAAGGTATTGGATATTTATGGGAGAATTTTAAAATTTTTTTATATTTTTTTATTTTTCTTTTTTGTAGATCATCTCAGCACTGCCATCAGCTCTGACTATGGCCAAAATATCAATGGTATAGTCAGTGTTTTTATTTAAGTACATGAGATACTCTTTAGCTTCCTTATCGGTAAAGCTTATTCTTAAAGTATCATCTCCATATCCTGCAAGTAGCTTAACTTCATCAACATCTTCTATTTCCTCTGCTGCCAGAGCGAAATCAGATGGTTCATCAATGCCTGCAATTGTAAGACTGAGAAGCATCTTTAGTGCCTGATCTTTGTCACATTCAACAGCACTCATCAGGCTTTCAACCGCATTCTGGTTATCTATTGCATTAGTAAGTTCTTCACTTTCACTGCGTAACCCGTTTTTATAACTAAGTGTATCTTTGCCAGAACTGCCCTCAGCATTTTGAATAGCGCTTTCGCTTGCTTCACTGGGCGCCGTAGCTTCATCCATTTCATATGTATCAGAATACTCTTCAGCTTCAGCCTCTGCGGCATATTCTTCCATTGCAGGAGCTTCATCACTTGCTTCACTGGCTGCGAAGTCTGCCGTTGCAGGAGCATCGCTTGTTGCCATCTCGGCAGTATTCTTTGAGCCTCTCATAAGATTGAATGCACCGATCGCAAGTATCAGGCAGACAGCAGCTGCTGAGATCCTTCCGATGTATGCTATTACTTTTTTACTGTTTACTCTGTTTGTTTTCTCTTCCTTTTTTGTTTCCTCTTTTATATATGAGATATTATCTGTTTTCTTTGTTGCTTCATATTCATCGATTCCTGCCTCGATACGGTTCCAGAGATCCGGCACTTCAAGGCTTATTGCATTCTTATATTCAATTTCAAGCTGTTTCATAATAGCCGTACCTCCTTAGTTTTTTTATCGCTTCCCTGTATCGCCAGGTGACTGTACCCATCGGTACTTTCAGTTCATTTGCTATCTCCGCAAATGTCATATCCGCAAGGACCTTCATATTTATTATCTGCTGTTCCTTGGGATTTAATCTTTCTATTGCTTCCTTTATACCGATATCCTCAATAACTTCGTTCTCGGTATCTTCCTTGGCTGCCGGTTCAAATACCGGGCCTTCCTCTTCATCGGCGCTGAAACTGTCAAGAACCTCTCTCTTGAATTTTCGCAGATGATCGATCGCCATATTTCTCGCCATAGTGGCAAGATATCCCTTATGCCCGCTTCCGCTCTTGTACTTATCGGCCTGCTGCCAGAACTTGATAAAGAAGTCACTGGTTATATCTTCCGCATCTTCTTTTCTTCCCACGACTCCGTACACTATCTGATATATATATGAAAGATACGCGTCGTATATCTCTTTAAGTCCGCTCTTATCGCCGTTAAGTATCTTTTGAATGCAGGCGTCAAATGCCGCCTCAGTCAACTTACTGCTTCCTTTCGTTTGACGAGCTGCTTCCTTTCGTTTGACGAGCGATCTATACGTTTTTACCTTTCTAATCTAGTTACGTATGAACCGCCCAAGATTTATGGTTACTTTTTTATAATATCATCTTTTTTATATAAATTCACAAAAAAAGACGGAACCACCACAGGTTATCCCGTCTCTATCTCATTGATCAGTTCATCAGTGTCTTTGTAATGGCGGAAGCCAAGAAAAATGAAACAAATGTAACTACAACATAGATCAATATACATTGTATAACTCTTACCGTTGCATTCTTCTTGGAGTCAGAAGCTATGGTAGCAGAGATCACTGCTGACGCCATGTTGATAGCTCCTCCGAGCGCACCGCCGATGATAAGGAAGAAGTTAACAACGTAAAGAGCAACAAATACATATGCCCACTTAGGTATTTGGATTATCTCGTATTTCTGTCCGTTCTCAAGATTCTTACCTTCATAAATGAGTGTAGCCTCTTTCTTTCTGATGCAGAGCTTTGCTATCTGTCCGTTGCCAAGATCGACATCATAAACAGCCTCTAACATGTTGCTTTCCTTTGATTTAAGCTTTGCGATCTTTACAGCTTCTGCACCATTTACTGAAATGAGTTTTCCATTTTCAAACAATACATTATAGTTTTGCTTTCCAATACTAAAACTCCATTCACAAGAATTCTTGTAATTGGTTGTAAAAACCTTCTTCCCATTTATAACTAATGTATCATCATTATATGATGATTCGAACATTTTATTATCTGTTATATTAGACGTTTTATTATTTGATGTATTAGATGTTGTATCATCTTTTTCGACAACATATTCATTTCCACAATACTCACATATTGCAGTTCCAGTATTCTTATCAACTTTTAAAAGGGATCCACAACTTGGACATTTTGAAGTAACTAATTGCATTTATATCTCCTTTAAGCCATAGCCCATTCTATGACTTATAACAAATCTCCAAAAAGCTTTTAACAAGTAGATTTTGAATAGCTCTCCATTCTCATGTAATAATCTATTGAAATTCTACACTTTGCATTCAATTATTCCTATAGCTGACATGTTTATCTAGCCAGAATTTCTTCAAGTTTCCTTATCTGAGCTTTCTTTGTTGCAGCAACTATTATCCTGTCACCCGTTTCGATCTTTGAATTGCCCGAAGGTATGACTAATCTTCCTTCTCTTATTATCCCTGCGATGAGTATATCCTTTTTTAGTTTGAATTCCTTTTCCTTGAATGCAACACCAAGCTTGCTGAAAGTTTCCGATGCTATAAACTCCATAACTTCTGCCTTGCCGTCCGCTATGTTATAG
>CADAPR010000012.1 GCA_902789785.1 uncultured Lachnospiraceae bacterium | reverse complement strand
TCACGCACGCATACCCGAGCATTTTTCAAACGTTGACAAGGCTGCAAAAGAGAGCGGTCACGTTGCTCTTATAAGCTGCGGCTGGGATCCCGGAATGTTTTCGCTCAACAGACTGTATGCAAACTGCATACTGCCTGAAGGCAATGACTACACTTTCTGGGGAAAGGGTGTAAGTCAGGGCCATTCCGATGCCATAAGAAGAGTTGAGGGAGTAAAGGACGGCAAGCAGTATACCATACCTGTTGAGAGTGCTCTTGAAGCAGTAAGAGCAGGCAAGAACCCTGAACTTACAACAAGACAGAAGCACACAAGAGAGTGCTTTGTTGTACCCAAGGAAGGCGCAGATCTAAATAAGATCGAGCAGGATATAAAGAACATGCCTAACTACTTTTCGGACTATGATACAACTGTTCACTTTATCTCAGAGGAAGAGCTCAAGGCTAACCACAGCGGCATACCTCACGGAGGCTTTGTCTTCAGAACAGGCGTGACGGGAATAAACAAGGAAAACAAGCACGTGATAGAATACAGCTTAAAGCTTGATTCAAACCCTGAATTCACAGCGAGCGTTATCTGTGCATTCGGACGTGCCGTTGTACGCATGGCAAAGGAAGGAATGACAGGATGCAAGACTGTATTTGATGTTGCACCTGCTTATCTTTCTCCTTTAAGCGGCGAAGAGATAAGAGCTCATCTTCTCTAAGAATATAAATGGAAGGAACTATCGATATGACAAATAAACTGCCTTTTGTTACAAAGGAAATGATAGACAAGATAACAAAGACATACCCTACACCTTTTCATATCTATGATGAAAAGGGCATAAGGGAGAATGCTAAAGCCATGAAAGAGGCTTTTGCATGGAACAAGGGCTTCAAGGAGTACTTTGCGGTAAAGGCGCTTCCAAATCCCAGGATCCTTGAGATATTTAAGGATTACGGTTTCGGATGCGACTGCGCGAGTGCAAATGAGATAACTCTTGCCCTGGCAGCCGGTATGAAACAGGGAGATATCATGTTCTCTTCAAATGAGACTCCCGCGAGCGAATACAAATATGCCTACGAATCAGGTGCGATCATCAATCTTGATGATATAACACACATAGAGTTTTTAGAGGGCATCATCGGGAAATTACCCGAAACCATTTCGATAAGATACAATCCCGGCGGGACCATAACACTCAGCAACGGTATAATGGATAATCCCGGAGATGCAAAGTACGGATTTACAACTGAACAGGTCTATGAAGGTGTAAAACTCCTGATTAAAAAAGGTGTCAAGAATCTTGGCATACATGCATTCCTTGCGAGCAACACCGTAACAAACGATTACTATCCGCAGCTTGCAAAACAGCTTTTTGAGCTGGCTGTAGATGTTAGGAACAAGACAGGAATACATATATCATTCATCAATCTTTCAGGCGGTATAGGTATAGCATACAGACCCGATCAGACACCTAACGACATAAGGATAATAGGTGAAGGTGTAAGAAAGGTATACGAACAGATCCTTGTTAAGGAGGGAATGGATGATGTTTCCATCTTTACGGAATCAGGAAGATTCATGACAGGACCTTACGGAGAACTTGTGACCACGGCAATACACGAGAAGCATACGCACAAGGAATACATCGGTGTGGATGCATGTGCCGTAAACCTGATGAGACCTGCCATGTACGGAGCATATCATCACATAACAGTCCTTGGAAAGGAAAACGAACCCTGCGATCATATGTATGATGTTGTA
Source organism: uncultured Lachnospiraceae bacterium (assembly GCA_902789785.1). GTDB lineage: Bacteria > Bacillota > Clostridia > Lachnospirales > Lachnospiraceae > Colinaster. The sequence continues at coordinate 20,821 of CADAPR010000012.1, read as the reverse complement.
GGATCACTGTGCGAGAACAATGACAAGTTCGCGATAGACAGGATGCTGCCAAAGATCGATATCGGTGATTACATCGTGATACATGATACCGGTGCACACGGTTATTCGATGGGATATAACTATAACGGAAAGATGAAGAGTGCAGAACTGCTTCTTAAAGAAGACGGCAGCGTTGAGATGATCAGACGCGCCGAGGAGCCGAAGGACTATTTTGCAACACTTGACTGCACACCGTATTATAACAAGCTTGTATGACATGACAGCAAAAAAGCCGGATAGTATCCGGCTTTTTGATATTTTCTAGTCTTCGATATCAAGATGCTCCAGCATTGATTTTTTTGCTGCAGGAAGAGTATCTCCGTGTTTTACCTTAAACATGGTAAACAGTGCAAGTGCCGAGAAGATCACGGCATAGGGGAAGAGAGTCTTGTATGATACATACTGCAAAAACGCTCCGGAAAGGATCGGTGTAAGAACCTGTGCAGCCATGGCGAATGTATAGTAGTAACCCGTGAACTTGCCTATATCGCCGTCACTGGCTATATCAACCACCATGGGGAAGGAATTGACATTGATCGCCGCCCATGAAATCCCGACTATTATGAACATGATCGTGATGAATAGCCCTGCCTTTGCTGCAAAGAAGCATCCGCCGAAACCAAGTATCAGTCCTATAACACCTGTTAAGATGACTTTCTTTCTTCCGAATATACCCGAGAGGATCCCGATCGGGATATAGCTGATTATCGCAACAACGGTAGCTATCATAAGGTAGTTTGCATATGAGCCGCCGCTGGTCCCCCAGATCGATGTGGCGTATCTTGAAAATGCTGTCGTTACCGCATTGTATGCCATGTACCAGAGTGCTACGGATAACAGCATGTATATAAGGCTTTTTTTCTTGTCGGGAGAGAGTCTGTGTTCAGCTTCATCTGAATGTGCAGGATCTGAAACTTTATCATCATCCTCTTGTCCCAGCTCGATATTGATCTTATGTGCTTCGTCAGTCCATCTGTTTTCCTTTACAACTAGTGCAAGGATGGCTGTAGTAAGAAGCATGAAAATGATTATCGAAATAAACAGAGGCTGGTAATCAGGAGTATCTCCTTCCGATACCAGTACGCTTATCATCGCAAGAGCAAAGATAGCACCCACTGTCCCCATGAGATTTATTATGGCATTTGCCTTGCTCCTTAAAGGCTTGGGAGTTATATCGGGCATGAGGGCCACAGCGGGGGATCTGAAGATCGACATGAACAAAAGCACAAGGCCGGTCATTATCATAAACATCACTAAGTTACGCGAATTGTCGGCCATAGGCATGAAGAACAGTGCGATATTTGTAAGAACAGTTCCGATGAGTATGAAAGGCATGCGCTTTCCTATTGGAGTGTGAAGTCTGTCTGACAGAGTCCCGAACAGCGGAAGAAGAAAAAGTGCGAGGATATTGTCGATCGCCATGATCGCACCTATGATCACTTCATTTAATGAAAAGCTGTTTTTTAGGATCAGTGGAATGATGTTATCATACATCTGCCAGAAAGCCATGATCGACATGAATGCGAAACCGACCATGATCGTCTTGTACTTGTAATGAATCTTCATTTGGTTTAACCTTCCGTGAACAAATTTACTATCTATCAGTTTATCATATAGTTGATAATTTTTGTTAAATTAGTTATTCTTATACATATAAATAAGTTTGACAAGCGGAGCTATGTATGTACGTATATATCGCAGGTGCTTTGATCGCATATCTCGTCGGGGGATTGAGCCCGGCGTTATTTATATCATGGTGTAAGAAAAAAGACATTCGTTCGCACGGTACCGGTAATCTCGGGGCATCCAATACCATTATTCTAATTGGAGCCAAATGGGGTGTGCTGGTAGCTGTCCTTGATATACTCAAAGCATATATCCCTGTCACTGTTGCAAAGATCGCATTTCCTCAGTATGAATTCATGCCCTATATCGTTGCGACATCTGTCATTTTGGGACACATATTCCCGTTTTATCTCAAGTTTAAGGGCGGCAAGGGTTTTGCGACATATATGGGAGCCATGCTAGGTATAAGCCTCAATGCGTTTCTGATCATAGGCTTTATCTTTCTGGTAGTCATGTTCGAATCAGACTATATCGTACTTGGGACACTGACAGTCGTTAGCCTTTTTCCCATATATCTCTGGTTTGCTTTTGGAAACATATACTACGTGCTCATACTGGTAATCGCCAGTGCAGTCATCATATTTAAGCACAGGACAAACGTTGTAAAGATAATCAACAGGAAAGAGATTGGTCTGTCGGAAGCTTTTTCCGGAAAGCACAAGATCTGACGGCTTTAGGATTTATAGATGTTAGAGATTATATTCAGTGATATAAGTAACTACATGGATAGTTACTTTTTGAAGAGCATTGCACTGGGGCTTATCTGCGCATTTGTGATGCTCACATTATTGAATGCGTTTAAGCGCCTTGAAAAGGATGAAATAAGCGAGAGACGCATCATTGTAAAGACTACCGCGTTCTTTTTATGGATCGTTTACGGATACATGGTTCTCGGAATAGCATTTCTTTGCAGAAAGCCGATCTTTGGCAGACAGCTTTCTCTGATACCGTTTTCGACTCCTGTCGGCAATGCACGTCTTTTGGCATATCAGGTTGAAAACATCCTGATGTTCATTCCCTACGGCATGATTATCCCTGTCTTATCCACATACTGTAAAAAATGGTACTGGTGCCTGTTAGGAGGGATACTCTCGAGCATCAGCATAGAAGTGCTGCAGTACATGACCATGAGGGGAAAGGCGCAGATAGATGATGTTCTGTTAAATGCGGCCGGCACAATGATCGGCTGGTGTATCATAAAACTACTTGGAAGATGGCACAGGAGAATGGACTAGATGTACGATTATGTATTGTTCGATCTTGACGGAACGATATCCGATTCAAGCGAAGGAATAACAAAGGGCATACAGATTGCCTTAAGAGAAATGGGTATTGAGGAGGAGTGTGACAATCTGCACAAGTTTATCGGACCGCCTCTTAAATACTCGTTTACGACATTTTACGGATTTAACGAAGAAGACTGTGCAAAGGCCGTAAAGATATACAGAGAATACTACGGTCGGACAGGACTCTTTGAAAACAAGGCATATGAGGGTATCGATAAGCTTCTTAAGAAGGTAAAGGAGAGTGGTAGAAAGATAGCGGTCGCAACTTCAAAGCCGGAAAAGTTCTCTGTACAGATACTTGAAAAGTTCGGACTGATCGAGTACTTTGACGTGATAAGCGGAGCAACGCTTGACGGCGTCAGAGGAGACAAGTGTGAAGTCATTGAGGAGGCGCTAAAGAGATTTGGCGATCCTGACAGAAAAAGAGTCGTTCTTATAGGTGATACACACTTTGATGTTGAGGGAGCTGCTAAGGTAGGAATCGACTGTATCGGAGTATTATACGGCTTTGGTACGAGAGAATCGCTTGAAAATGCGGGAGCTAAATACATAGCTGAGGATATAGAAGACATATACACTTATCTGTAAACAGTCGTTAGGCTAAATTGCACAAAAATGATCAAAAGAATATGTGAAATTTTCCTTTTGAGATATTAAAATTATGTGCCCGATGACGTATACTATCTCACGGAAAAAACTAGAGGAGATAAAACTATGGCAAATGATTTTTTTTCAACCGAGCAGTATCTGTCAGATCTGAATGCATACTGGCGTGCAGCCAACTATATCGCTGCAACACAGCTGTATCTTCTTGACAATCCTATGCTCAGAGAACCTCTGACAAGAGACCAGATCAAAAAGAAGATCGTCGGTCACTGGGGAACTGTTCCCGGTCAGAACTTTGTGTATGCGCACATGAACCGTGCGATCAATAAGTATGATCTTGATATGATCCTTATATCAGGACCCGGTCACGGCGGAAACTTCTTCGTGGCAAACTCATATCTTGAGGGATACTACAGCGAGGTATATCCCAACATCAGCAGAGATCTTGAAGGTCTTAAGAAATTAAACAAGCAGTTTTCATTCCCGGGCGGAATCTCAAGCCACGTAGCACCTGAGACACCCGGTTCTATCAACGAGGGCGGCGAGCTCGGATATTCTATCGCGCATGCTTTCGGTGCTGTATTTGACAATCCCGATCTTATAGCAACAGTAATAGTCGGTGACGGAGAGGCTGAAACAGGTCCTCTTGCGACAGCATGGCATTCTAACAAGTTCATCAATGCCGCAAACGACGGTGCCGTTTTGCCTATATTACATCTTAATGAATACAAGATAAGCAATCCTACGGTGTTATCTCATATAACACATGAGGAAGTCGCAAGCCTGTTCCACGGTTACGGATGGAAGCCCATCTTTGTCGAGGGTGACGATCCGATGACTATGCATAAGGAAATGGCTGAGGCTGTTGATTCATGCATCGAGCAGATCAAGGCTATACAGAAGGCAGCAAGAGAAGAAGGAAGCACAGAGCGTCCGTTCTGGCCTATGATCGTTCTTCGTACTCCCAAGGGCTGGACAGGTCCGAAGTTTGTTGACGGACTTAGAGTCGAGGGTTCATTCCGTGCTCACCAGGTTCCGATCACGATGGAAAAGCCCGAGCATGTAGAGCTTTTAAAAGAGTGGCTCTTAAGCTACAAGCCTGAGGAACTCTTTGATGAAGAAGGTCAGCTCCTTGAAAAGTACCGATACATAGCTCCAAAGGGAGACAGAAGGATATCTGCTAATCCTCATGCAAACGGCGGAAAGCTGCTTCGCGATCTTCGCCTTCCCGATTTCAGGGATTATGCGGTTGAGGTTCCATCCCCCGGTTCTGTTGAGAAGCAGGATATGATAGAGCTCGGCGGATTTGTACGCGATATATTCAAGCTAAACAGAGATTCAAAGAACTTTAGAATCTTTGGTCCCGATGAGACTATGTCAAACCGTCTCTACAAGGTATTTGAAGAGACAAAGCGTGACTGGAACGGCCAGTATCACGAGGCTGATGAGGATCTTGCCGTAGACGGAAGGATCATGGATTCATACCTTTCAGAGCATATGTGTGAAGGATGGCTCGAGGGATATCTTTTAACAGGCCGTCACGGATTCTTTGCAAGCTATGAGGCTTTCATCCGTGTTGTAGATTCAATGTGTGCTCAGCATGCTAAATGGCTCAAGGTATGCAATGACTTATACTGGAGAGAGGAGATAGCTTCTCTTAACCTTATACTTACATCAAATGTATGGCAGCAGGACCACAACGGATTCACACATCAGGATCCCGGTTTCCTTGATCATATAGCTAACAAGAAGGCAGACGTTGTACGTATGTACCTTCCTCCGGATGCAAACTGTCTGCTCTCATGCTTCGATCACTGTATCAGAAGCAAGAACTACGTTAACGTTATCATCGCTTCAAAGCATCCTAGTCATCAGTGGCTTACCATGGAGCAGGCTGTTAAGCACTGCACACAGGGTATCGGTATCTGGGACTGGGCAAGCAACGATGCAGGCCAAGAGCCCGATGTCGTACTGGCTTGCTGCGGCGACACACCTACAAAGGAAGCTCTTGCAGCGGTTACGATACTGCGTGACAATCTTCCCGAGATCAAGATACGTTTCGTTAACATCGTAGACCTTATGAAGCTTGAGGATCACAGCAAGCATCCTCACGGTCTCACAAATGTTGAATATGATTCACTGTTTACAAAGGATAAGCCGATAATCTTTGCATTCCACGGATATCCGAAGCTGATCCACGAACTTACTTACGAGCGTGAGAACAGAAACTTAAGCGTTCATGGATACCTTGAAGAAGGTACCATCACAACTCCGTTCGATATGCGTGTCCAGAATGAGATAGACAGATTCCACCTTGTAATGGATATCATCAATCACCTTCCTCAGCTTGGAAACCGCGGCGCATATCTTTTACAGAAGATGCGTGATACGCTCGTTGAGCATGATCAGTACATCGCTCAGTACGGTATCGATCTTCCACAGGTACGTGAGTGGGAGTGGCATACACCTAAGGATAATGCATAAATCACATAAAGTTATCATCACCCCGTCCGTTTTGGACGGGGTTTTATTTTTTTTATTAGCAGTGTGCTATAATATAGACTATGAAAAACATCGTCGACTATTTAAATGAATACGGTGACAGAGGTTTTGACGATCTTGCGTTCAATGAAGTGGACGGTCTTATACTTGCGCAGTTTTCCTATTTCAGATGGGATAAGGTGATCCCGGGTTTTCTTGAAGATGAAGACGGGATAAGCATATCCGAGATGGCAAAGAACGTTGATGCGGACTATGTATATAAGAGCCAGCTTTATCCAGAGGATAATGAAAAGCTCTTTGATGCCATGCTTAGATCTAAGCGCTATAAGGACATGCGCTGTAACTATTATTCGGATGAAACGAACGAAGATGCACAGATGCAGTTTGCCGCTTTTACATGCTTTTTAAAAGGAGCACTGCCGGTGATCGTATTCAGAGGTACAGACGGGACTGTGGTTGGCTGGAGAGAAGACTTCAACATGGCTTTTTCCAAGCCCTATGCAGGTCAGCGTCTGGCATCGTTATATGTAAATCAGGCGGCTTTGAGGATACACGGTGATTTTATCCTGTCAGGTCATTCAAAAGGCGGCAATCTGGCTGCTTTTTCGGCAATGAACGCAGTAACAGGCATAAGAGAGCGTATCAAAAATATATACTGTTATGACAGTCCGGGTTTCAGAAAAGAGATCCTGTCAGAGTACGGCTATGATGCGATCTCTTCAAGGATACGCAAATTCATGCCGCAGTCTTCGATAGTCGGGATCCTTTTAGAGGGCGCAAAGGACTATGTGACTGTAAAGAGCAACGCTTTGGGCGGTGCATTCCAGCATAATCCCTATTCATGGTCCGTATCTGATACGTACTTTGAAAAAGCCGATGAGATCAAAAGATCATCAAAGGTCATGAAGAAGTCCATGAATGAGTGGGTGATGGAACTTAACGAGGACGAGCTTGAGATGTTCGTTGATACTCTGTTTGATGTGATCAGCGCTTCGGGAGCAAAGAGCGTGCCTCAGATAATGGCTGACAAGAAGGCATGGCTTTCTGCTGTCAGGTCAGCTACCGCAAATCTTGATGATGAAAAAAAGAGCAACTTTAGAAACATAATGAAGGAACTGTTTGATGCAATATACAGGAACAGATAGCAATACCTATTTTACAATAGAAGAAGAGGCCCAGGGCGAGATAACGGAAAAGAAATCGAGGTTTATCTGCAATCTTTATCATGTGGAGAACGAGGAACAGATAAAGGATATCGTTGAATCGCTAAAAAAGAAGCACTATCAGGCAAGGCACGTATGCCATGCGGCAATCCTTGGTGATAAAGCAGATGTGCTTAAGTATTCGGATGACGGAGAACCGAGCGGCACCGCGGGAAGGCCGATGCTCGATATCCTTAAGGGAAAGAACTTAACTTATACACTTGCCTGTGTCACAAGATACTTCGGAGGAGTACTGCTTGGAACCGGCGGACTTGTGAGGGCATATTCGGATTCGCTCACAGCAGGGCTTTCAAATGCAAAGATAGTTGAAAAAAGACTGTGCAGGAAGCTGTCTTTTTCAATAGACTATCAGATCATCGGCAAGCTCAAATACGTCCTTGATGATTATGAAGCAAAGATCATATCAGAGGATTACAAAAACTGTATAGATATCATACTGGCCGTACCGGAAACGATGACAGAGCGGTTCAAAAAATATATGATCGAGATAACTGGTGCAGATATCACGATAAACGACGAAGGAACTTATTTTTTGTAAATGCTTGTCAACGTTTAAATACTGTGTTACACTTGTATGCGTAACTGAGGATAGAGGTCGCGTGACTCATAAGTAATGCTTTGGATGTGACAGGCACAGATGAAGGAGCATGAAAGGGGGAAACGCCGAAAGCGAGATGGGCTGTACATCGGACTTGGGCATAAGGTTAACAGCCTTATGACTGTCATCTTAACAAAGATGGGGAGCTATCGACGATTTTGCATATTTACAAAACCGACCCCATTTTTGGTGTCGGTTTTTTTACTTAATCGTATAAAAACCCCGCCAAATGCCAAAGGAGGAAAGAAAAATGGCAGTTTTTAAAGGCGCTGGTGTAGCGATCATTACACCTATGAAAGACAATCTTGAAGTTGATTACGATGCATTTTCTGCGATCATCGAAGAACAGATCGCAGGCGGTACGGATGCGATCGTAGTATGCGGAACGACAGGTGAAGCATCTACGCTCTCACATGATGAGCACATCAATGTGATCAGGTACTGTGTTGAAAAGGTTGCTCACAGGATCCCTGTTATCGCAGGTACAGGTTCAAACTCTACAGATACTGCGATATATCTTTCAAAGGAAGCTGAAAAAGCAGGAGTAGACGGTGTTTTACTGGTAACACCCTACTATAACAAAGCAACACAGAAGGGCTTGTATGAACACTTCAAACTGATAGCAAACTCTATCAGTGTTCCTGTTATCCTTTATAACATCCCGGGAAGAACAGGATGCACAATGGCACCCGAAACAATAATAAAGCTCTGCACGGATGTAGAGAACATCGTAGGTGTTAAGGAAGCAAGCGGAAACATCTCAGCGATAGCAAAACTGATGGCAAAGGCTAACGGAAAGGTTGATCTGTATTCAGGAAATGACGACCAGATAGTACCTATCTTAAGTCTTGGCGGAAAGGGTGTAATATCAGTTCTTTCAAATGTAGCACCGAAGCAGACTCATGATATCTGCAGGCTCTACTTTGAGGGCAAGGTAGAGGAGAGCTGCAAGATGCAGCTTGAAGCTATAGAACTCATAGATGCTCTGTTCTGTGAAGTAAACCCCATACCTGTAAAGAAGGCTATGAACCTTCTGGGCAAATGCTCGGACGGTATCCGCAGACCTCTTACCGTTATGGAATATGCCAATGTTGAGAGACTCAAGAGCGCTATGGAAAACTACGGGATACTTTCAAGCGGAAATGATTCCGAGTCATCTATAAGCGAGAGACTCAAAAAAGAGATGAGCGAGAGTTCTATAAGATAGGAGTGGAAACATGACAAGAGTTATAATGCACGGATGCAACGGACGCATGGGTCAGATGATAACAGGCATCGTTGCAAACGATCCGGATGTTGATATAGTTGCGGGTGTTGACGTATCAGATCACATAAAAAATAACTATCCTGTATTCAAGAGCATATCCGAGTGTGATGCACAGGCTGATGTCATAATAGATTTTGCAAATGCTTCAGCTGTGGATGTTCTGCTTGAATACGCAGCAGGAAGACAGATACCTGTCGTACTCTGTACTACAGGCCTAAGCGAAGCTCAGCTTGAGCATATGAAGCAGGCCAGCGAAAAAGTCGCGATACTTAAATCAGCAAACATGAGCCTTGGTATCAATACCATTATGAAACTGTTAAAGGAGATCACTCCTCTGTTTGCAGAGTCAGGATTTGATATCGAGATAGTGGAAAAGCATCATAATCAGAAACTTGATGCTCCGAGCGGTACAGCACTTGCACTTGCAGACAGCGTCAACGAAGCACTCGGAAATGAATACGAGTATGTATACGACAGATCGAACAGAAGAGAGAAGAGACCCAAGAAAGAGATAGGCATATCTGCTGTAAGAGGCGGTTCGATCGTCGGTGATCATGATGTTATATTTGCCGGGATGGATGAGGTGGTCACTATCTCTCACACGGCATATTCCCGCGCAGTATTCGGCAAGGGTGCGGTCGCAGCCGCAAAGTTTTTAGCAGATAAAGGCCCAGGCATGTACGATATGAGTGATGTTATAAATGGATAATAAGCTGGCAAGTTTGGAAATCAAATATCTTAAGAGCCTTGCAAAGCAGTTTCCCAATATCGCAGCGGCTTCAACAGAGATCATAAACCTTCAGGCTATCATGAACCTTCCAAAGGGTACCGAGCATTTCCTTACGGATATACACGGTGAATGGGAGCAGTTCAATCACGTGATGAAAAACGGCTCAGGTTCGGTAAGGAGAAAGATAGATGAGGAATTCGGCAATACCTTAAGTGAAAAGGACAAGAGAGCACTCGCCACCCTCATCTACTATCCAAAGGAAAAGCTTGCGATCATCGAGGAGGAAGAGGAGTTTTTGGAGGACTGGTACAAGATAACCCTTCACAGACTCGTACACATGCTTACGCGTGTATCTTCAAAGTATACGCGCTCCAAGGTAAGAAAAGCCCTTCCCAAGGATTTTGCCTATGTAATAGAGGAGCTGATAACCGAAAAGGAAGAGCTTGAGGACAAAGAGGCTTATTACAATGAGATCATCCATACGATAATAAGCATAGGCAGTGCGCCGCAGTTCATCATAGAGCTGTGCGAGCTGATCCAGCGAATGGTAGTCGATCATCTTCATATAGTCGGAGATATATTTGACAGAGGCAAAGGTCCGCATATAATCATGGATACTCTGATGCATTATCATTCACTTGATATCCAGTGGGGAAACCACGATATCATATGGATGGGTGCTGCAGCGGGAGATCAGACCTGTATCGCAACCGTTATAAGAAACTCTGCAAGGTACGGAAATCTTGACACACTTGAAGAAGGATACGGTATCAATCTTGTGCCTCTTGCAACGTTTGCTCTTCAGACGTATGACAAGACAGACTGCTCTGCTTTCGCGATAAAGTACGATGATGATTACAATACCCGTGATCTAGAGCTTGATATGAGGATGCACAAGGCTATCTCGATACTCCAGTTTAAGCTTGAGGGCATGACTGTCATGCGCCATCCCGAGTGGAACATGGATGACAGGCTGCTTCTTGACAAGATTGATTATGAGAACAGGACTGTCAATTGCTACGGCAGTACATATCCCATGAAGGATGTTGATTTTCCCACGGTCGATCCACGCGATCCCTATGCACTGACCGAGGATGAGAAGCTTGTGATGGAAAGACTTGTTGCGGCATTCAGACACAGCGACAAGCTGCAGAAGCATGTGAGATTCCTTTACTCAAAGGGAGCCATGTACAAGATCCACAACTCAAACCTTTTATACCACGGATGTGTTCCGATGGATGAGAACGGATCATTCTGCTCATTAAGCATTGCGGGTAATGAGTACAAGGGAAAAGAACTCTATGATGCTCTCGAAAGCTATGCGAGAAAGGGCTATTACTCAAAGGATCCAAAGGAAAAACAGTACGGCAGGGATATACTCTACTATATATGGGCAGGCCCGAATTCGCCGGTTTTTGGCAAGGATAAGATGGCGACTTTCGAGCGCTATTTTATAGATGATAAGACTACTCACAAGGAAGTCAAGAACCCCTATTACAGTCTTTATGACAATGAGGATACGATAAACCATATAATGGAGGAGTTCGGACTGACACTTGGAGATTCACACATAATAAACGGACATGTGCCGGTTGAGGTTACAAAGGGTGAGACTCCGATAAAGTGCGGAGGGAAACTGCTTGTAATAGACGGAGGATTTTCAAAGGCATATCAGGAAAAGACGGGGATCGCAGGATACACGCTTGTAGCTAATTCACACGGAATGTTTCTGATATCCCATCAGCCGTTTGAGAGCAAGGAGATCGCAGTCAGGACCGAGACCGATATAGTATGTGACAGGATACCGGTTGAGATAGCTCCGCACAGGATAAGAGTAGCGGATACGGATGTCGGCAAGGAGTTAAAGGACAGCATAATACAGCTCGAGAAGCTCTTAGAGGCTTATCGCGAAGGTATCATTTTGGAGAAGTAATGAGATTCAGACCTTGTATAGATATTCATGACGGTAAGGTAAAGCAGATTGTAGGGAGCACCTTAAACGACAGCAGTGCAAAGGAAAACTTTGTTGCCGATAAGGGAGCGGATCACTATGCGTCGATATACAGAGATCGCGGATTAAAAGGCGGTCATATCATACTGCTGAACAAAGCAGGGACCTATGAGTATGAACTCACAAAGAAACAGGCTTTTAAGGGCCTTGCAGCATATAAAAACGGCATGCAGGTCGGCGGAGGCATCAATGCCGACAATGCAGGCAATTTCATAGAGGCCGGAGCCAGTCATGTGATAGTCACAAGCTTTGTTTTTAACGATGGAGAGGTCAATGAGAACAATCTTAAAAAGCTTGTTAGCAGTGTCACAAAAGAAAAGACTGTTTTGGATCTGAGCTGCAGGAGAGTTAACGATCGGTATGTGATAGCTACAGACAGATGGCAGAAACTGACAAAGGTTGACATAACATATGATGCTCTTGATTACTTCGCTTCTTACTGTGATGAATTCTTGATACATGCAGTTGATGTTGAAGGAAAGCAAAACGGGATAGAACAAAGACTTTTGGAGTATCTGTCAGGATGGCAGGGCATACCCGTAACATACGCGGGCGGCGTAAGAAGCTTAGATGACATGAAACTGATAAGCAGGATAGGACATGACCGCATAGATGTGACTGTGGGCAGTGCACTTGATCTTTTCGGCGGAAAGCTTAAGTTTGATGATGCTGTCGCACTTTGCAAAGTATAACAAAAAAGGACCGGATACCCGGTCCTTTTTGTTAATCCATTAAACTACTGCTTTATTTGTAAAAGGCACTTCGTATAATTGATTAATCGTAATCGAAGATTACAGCTTTGTTACGTTTACAGCCTGAGGTCCCTTTTCGCCGTTAACTACTTCGAACTCAACTGCCTGGCCCTCTTCAAGAGACTTGAAGCCTTCCATATTAAGTCCTGAGTAATGTACGAATACATCATTGCCTGCCTCATCGCAGATGAAGCCGTAACCCTTTTGGTTGTTAAACCACTTAACAGTACCCTTGTTCATGTCAATCCTCCAAAAACTAAATAACTCATCGCAGCTTTTGCTACAACGCATTAAATATAGCATAAATATGTCAAAAAGTAAATGAAAAAGTCGCAATTTTCAGACATTTTTTGTGAAATCTGTCAACTATCGTCCGAGCTTTTTGAAAACCATCTCGTAACCGTCGCAGCCATAGTTAAGTGAACGGTTTACACGGCTTATCGTAGCAGTGGAAGCACCGGTCTTTTCCGCTATCTCAAGATATGTTCTTTTTTCCTTTAACATCGTTGCGACCTCGTAGCGCTGTGACAGCGAGAGAAGCTCGTTTATGGTGCACAGATCCTCAAAGAAATCAAAGCACTCTTCCTTTGTCTCAAGTGTGAGAATCGCCTCAAAAAGATGCTCAACCGCTTCGGTCCTGATTTTGTTATTCATGCGCATTCCTCCTTGTTATTGAACCATTGCTTGTTCAACACGTTAATATTTTAGCACACTAAAGTCTAAAAGTAAACAATGACTTGTAACGAATTTTTGATTGCTATATAATTATTTCATCGCGTTAAAGCGCATGGAGAATGATATGACAATAGATATAAATGACCTGATAAAGAGCATAACAGAGAGTCTTGGAAGGATAGAGTATATCAAATCCGATGACATACCCAACATCGATCTGTACATGGATCAGGTAACGAGCTTTCTTGAGGACAGACTAAAGAGTACCACAAGAAACAAGGGAGAGGACAAGATCCTAACCAAGACAATGATAAACAACTATGCAAAGAACGATATTCTGCCTCCTCCCGCAAAGAAGAAATACAGCAAGGACCATATGATCTCGCTGCTTCTGATCTATTATCTTAAGTATTTCTTATCGATAAGCGACATCGAGACAATCCTCAAGCCGTTAAATGAGAAGTATTTCGGAAAAGATGACGAGGTCACGATGGCTCATGTATATGATGAACTCATTGAAAAGGAAGCCAAGATGCTTAACGGGATAATCGAGGACATCACATTAAAATTCGATGAGGCGCATACCATGTATAGGGATGTGAAAAACGGTGATGAGGAAACGCTTCAGACATTCGCTTTCATCACGTTGCTTTCGCAGGATGTGTATATCAAGAAGCTGCTGATCGAGAAGCTTGTTGACGGATGCAGAGACAAGTATGCACGTGACGAAAAGGGTGACAAGGGATAAAAAATAGATTATAATAAAAGTCAGCTGGTAACCCAAGGGTTATAATAAGGAGGAATTTAAAATGGGATTTATTGCAAATCAGCTTGCCAATGTCATTGAGTGGGCAGATCAGAAAGAGGGAATGTTATTCTGGAAGTGGCAGAATCAGGAGATAAAGAAAGGCTCTAAGCTTATCATCCGCCCCGGTCAGGATGCCATCTTCTTATACAACGGTGTATGTGAAGGTATATTCGAGGATGAGGGTAACTTCGATATCGAATCAGACATCATACCTTTCCTTACAACACTTAAGAGTTTCAAATTCGGTTTCAACACTCCTTTAAGAGCAGAGGTATTGTTCATCAATACTCTTGAGCAGCTCGTAAAGTGGGGAACAAAGAACGCTATCAATCTTCAGGCACCCGGTCTTCCCGGTGGAATGCCTATTAGAGCGTTCGGTACATTCAGCTGCAAGATCGCAGACAGAGATGTACTCATAGACAGACTTGCAGGAGTACGTTCTTCATATTCGGTTGAAGATGTCAAGGAGCGTATCATAGCTAACCTTGATCAGCTTCTTATGGCTCATATCGCAAAGGAAGGACGCGATATGTTCAACCTTCAGGTTGATGCCCGCAACATCGCAGCAGGTATCAGAGAAGAGCTTGATGCAGATATGATCAAGCTTGGTATCACCATCACAGAGTTCAACATCGAGAGCTTCAACTATCCTGAAGAGATCAGAAAGATGCAGGAGAAGGCAGCTGCTCAGGCTATGGTCGGTGATGTTAACAAGTATACTCAGATGGCTATGGCTGATTCGTTCGGCAAGGGCTCAAACGGCGGCGGAAGCATCGCAACAGATATGGCCAGCATGCAGATGGGTATGGTAATGGGTCAGCAGATGATGCAGAACATGGGCATGACAGGAAATGCAGCAGCTCCTGGAGCACAGGCAGCAGCACCTGCGGGAGCTAAGTTCTGTCCTAACTGCGGAACACCTACAAACGGAGCAAAGTTCTGTTCTAACTGCGGAACACAGCTCGCTTAATCTTATCGAATAATCGATAATATCAGAAAGAATATATGGGCTGTCAATTAAGACAGCCCATTATTAATTCATGCATTCAGGGAAGTTACACGTGAGCAATATATACGAATCATTAAACAATGAACAGCAGGACGCTGTTACGCATACTGAAGGACCGCTTCTCATACTGGCAGGTGCAGGCAGCGGAAAGACAAGGGTGCTTGTCCACAGGATCGCGTACATGATCGAGGAAAAAAACGTATCTCCGTATAGTATTTTAGCCATCACTTTTACAAACAAGGCTGCCGGAGAGATGCGTGAACGTATAGATAGGATGGTGGGATTTGGCGCCGATCAGATATGGGTCGCTACGTTTCATTCAACCTGCGTCAGGATCCTAAGAAGACATATAGAGCTTTTAGGATATGATACAAACTTTACCATCTACGATGCGGATGATTCCAAATCCGTAATGAAGCAGGTATTCAAAACACTTAACATAGATCCCAAGCAGATAAAGGAAAAAAGGGTTTTGAACGTGATCAGTTCGTGCAAGGATGAACTGATGGGAGCGGATGAGTATGAAGCCTTTGCTGCTACATATGAGGAAGAAAAGATAGCAGCCTGCTATAAGGAATATCAGGATGCTCTTAAAAGGAGCAATGCCCTTGATTTTGATGACATCATAGTAAAGACGGTAGAGCTTTTTAAGAAGTATCCCGAAGTGCTGAACAATTATCAGGACAGATTCCGCTATATCATGGTGGATGAGTATCAGGATACCAATACGGCTCAGTATGAGCTGATAAGGCTGCTTGCATCAAAGTACAGAAATCTTTGCGTAGTCGGTGACGACGATCAGTCCATTTACAAGTTCAGGGGTGCGAATATAAGAAATATCCTTGATTTTGAGAAGCATTTTAAGGATGCCTATGTTGTAAAGCTCGAACAGAACTATCGCTCGACTCAGAACATACTTGATGCGGCCAATGCAGTGATCAAAAACAACAGCTCCAGAAAGGATAAGGCACTGTGGACTGATAAGGGAGAAGGCAGCAGGATACATTTCAGACAGTTTGAGACTGCTTATGAAGAGGCTGAATATATTGCAGACGATATAGCAAAGACAGTGAAAAAGGGCCTTGCAAAAGCAGGGCAGTGCGCCGTTTTATACAGGACCAATGCCCAGTCGCGTATGATAGAGGAGCAGTTTGTAAGAAACGGCATGCCTTATGATCTTGTAGGCGGTGTAAATTTCTACGACAGAAAAGAGATAAAGGACATGCTTGCGTATCTTCGAATGGTTGACAATGCCGTGGATGATCTGCAGGTAAGACGTATAATAAACGTACCGAGAAGAGGGATAGGCCAGACGACTATCGATAAGGTTGCGGGCTATGCAAGAGAACACGGACTATCATTCTATGAGGCCTGCGAAGAGGTTGACTCGATTCCTTCGATAGGAGCGGCTGCCAAAAAGATCGAAGGCTTTGTAAACATGGTAAGAGTATTCAGAGCATCTGCCCCCGAATACGGTATGCGTGGTCTTATCGCCGATATCATAGAAAAGACAGGATATGTTAGCGAACTTGAAGAGAGCGAAGAGGACGATGCAAAGGATAGAATAGAAAACATCTATGAACTTGTCAACAAGATAGTGTATTATGAAGATAATACCGATGAACCCACTTTATCGGGCTTTTTAGAGGAAGTGGCTCTTGTCAGTGATATAGACGGTCTGCAGGAAGGCGCGGACAAGGCAGTTCTCATGACCCTTCATGCAGCAAAGGGACTTGAGTTTGACAGAGTGTATATTGCCGGATGCGAGGACGGGATATTTCCAAGCTATATGTCTGTAATGGATACAGATAAAGATGCTATCGAGGAAGAAAGAAGACTGGCCTATGTCGGCATCACCAGAGCAAAAGAGGAGCTTACCATCACCTATTCAAAGACAAGGATGAACAGGGGAGAGTTTCAGCACAATCCCGTTAGCCGTTTCATAAGAGAGATCCCTCAGGAACTTTTTGACAATACGATGCCTAAGCATAAGAGTATAGATGTTGATCATGTCGCATCCACTCAGAAAGCTAAAGTTACAAATGCGGCGGTATCGTTCTTATCGCTTTCAAAGGGAATGAAAAAAGCTGAAAGCCTTGATTATGAATCAGGTGACAGAGTCAGTCATATAAAGTACGGCACGGGAACTGTCGTATCTATAGAGGAAGATGTAAAGGATTTTAAGGTTACGGTTGATTTTGACACGGCAGGAAGAAAGATAATGTATGCCATGTTTGCAAAACTAAAGAAGGTGTGAACAATTTATGAGAGTATCTGAATTACTTAAGTTTAATCCGATAATAGTACAGTGTCACGACAATCCAGATGCGGATGCGATCGCATCGGCTTATGCCATGTATACATATTTTATGGCTAACGCAAAGAATGTAAGGATGGTGTATTGCGGTAACAATGCCATACAGAAATCCAACCTTATGCTTTTGACAGATTATCTCGGGATCAAGGATAAGCTTGAGCACATACCCAAGTGGGAGAATGATGAATTTGAAGGACTGGTTCTTACGGTAGACTGTCAGTACGGCGCAGGGAATGTGACAAAGATCCCTTCAAAGTATCAGGCGATCATCGATCATCATCAGGTTGAGATAAGTGATGTTGAGCTTAGTGAGATAGCTTCTGATATGGGAAGCTGCTCTACACTCATCTGGAAGCTCTTAAAAGATGAGGGCTTTGCATTTGATGATGCAAAACTCTGTACTGGTCTTTACTTTGGTCTGTATACGGATACCAATTCCTTAAGCGAGATATACAATCCCTATGACAAGGATATGAGAGATCTTCTCGCATATGAAAAGTCTGTTGTACATTTTTTAAAGAACTCCAATTTCTCTTTGGATGAACTTGAGATTGCGGGCAATGCGATGAGAGGATATCGCTATTACCCTGAAAACAGATTTGCCATCATCAAGTCTGAACAGTGTGATCCGAACATCTTGGGACTTATAAGCGACTTCCTTTTGCAGGTGGCTGAGGTAGACGAGGGCATTGTTTACAATGAATGGCCAAACGGCTATAAGTTCTCTGTAAGAAGCTGCGTAAAGGAAGTTCATGCAAATGAGCTTGCGGCATTCATAGCAGAGAATGTTGGATCCGGAGGCGGTCACAGAGAAAAGGCGGGGGGATTCATCAGAAAGGACTTGTATGATCAGAAATATGATATACCTACAGGAGAATTCTTCAGCCAGAGGGTGGAAGAGTACTTCAGATCATTTGAGGTCATTCATGCAGCCAAGTATGATATAGATCTTACCGGAATGAAGAAGTATATAAAGAAGAAGGTACATCAGGGCTATGTACTCGCAAAGGATGTGCTTCCTGTCGGAACGCCTGTCATGATCCGTACTCTTGAAGGAGATATAGATACGGTCGTTGAGGAAGATCTTGTGATAATGATAGGAATAAAGGGAGAGGTTTACTCGAGCCGCCTTGAAAAGTTTAACAGATCATATACTGCTACAGATGATAAGTATACGGACGATGTTTCTATAAGGAAGCCTGATTACATCCCGACTCTGTATAACAGGGTTGACGGGAGAATGATAGAACTGGCTCCATATGCAAGAGTGTGCATATCAAGCGGTGCGACCCAGATATTTGCCCGTCCGACTTACAAGAGAATGAAGATATTCACTCAGTGGTATGACGAGACATATATGGAGGGCAAGGTCGGAGACTACCTGGCGGTAAGAACTGATGATTATCATGATATATATATAATAGAAAAGGATATATTTTCTGACACTTATGAGGAAATGAACTAGATATCCTTAAATTTTTTATTTTGTATGGTCTTTTTTAATTCAAAATGATATTATTAATATATACGTTTGATTAAGAGATTCGGAGGTTACAGATATGGCTAGAATAGAAGAACTTATCGAGCAGATCAAGGAATATATGGGACTTGTCGAAGAAGTGCCGGTTAAGAAAAAGAGCAATGCACTCGCAGTAATACTTACGATCGTTGGTGCTATAGCGGTTATAGCAGCTATCTGCTACGCAGTATATCGCTTCCTTGGCCCTTCATACTATGAGGATTTCGAAGACGACTATGAAGATGATTTCGATGACGATTTCTTCGATGATGAAGAGGAAGAGACTATAGAGGTCCCAGTTAAGAAGGAAGAGAAGAAGACAGAGAAAAAGGCTAAAAAGGAAGAAGAAAAAGAAGCTGACAAAGAGGAAGAATAATCAGCCAATAAGAGGACTTTATGAAGAAGAATGAACTTGTTAAAGGAATCGTTTCACGTGTTGATTTCCCTAACAAGGGTCTTGTTAAAGTAGATGATACAACCTTTTGTACCGTGAAGAATGTACTTCCGGGGCAGAAGGTTGTTTTTCGTGTTAAGAAGATCCGCAAGGGCAAAGGAGAGGGAAATCTTGTTGAAGTGGAGTGCAAGGCACCTAATGAGATAGAGGCAAACTGCCCTCATTTTGGACAGTGCGGAGGATGCACATACCTCAATCTTTCATATGAAGACCAGTTAAAGCTAAAACAGGATCAGGTGAAGAGACTCCTTGATTCCGTTTTATGTAAACCATACGACTGGGAAGGCATAAAGCCAAGCCCGATAAACGAAGAATATCGAAACAAGATGGAATTTACTTTCGGGGATGAGATAAAGGACGGTCCGCTTGCACTGGGAATGCATAAGAGAGGAAGTTTCTATGATATCGTGACTGTTAAGGATTGCAGGATAATCGATGAGGATTACAGAAAGATCATTTGTGCCACGCTTGAGTTTTTTACGAAAGAAGGCCTGACCTATTATCACAGACTGCGTCATGAAGGATATCTGAGGCATCTGCTTGTAAGAAAGGCAAAGTATACCGGACAGATACTGGTTGCCATTGTTACAACATCCCAGAATGACTTTGATATGGAAAAATATAAGGATATGCTGCTAGCGCTTAAAGTATCAGGCAGCTTTGCAAGTATACAGCATATCATCAATGATTCACTGGCTGATGTTGTCAAGGCAGATGAAACCAGGATACTTTTTGGAAGTGATCATATAGAAGATAAGATCTTGGGACTGGATTTTAAGATATCGACATTCAGCTTCTTTCAGACTAATACATTGAGTGCGGAAGTACTCTATTCAACTGCAAGGGAATATATAGGTGATTTTGGTGATGATGCGATAGTTTATGATCTTTACAGCGGTACTGGTACTATTGCACAGCTTATGGCTCCTGTAGCAAAAAAAGTCATAGGAGTAGAGATCGTAGAAGAAGCAGTTGAAGCAGCAAAGGAAAATGCCAGACTGAATGGTTTACATAACTGTGTGTTTGTTGCAGGTGATGTACTTAAGGTACTGGATAATATAGAAGAAAAACCGGACTTTATCATACTCGATCCGCCAAGAGACGGTATTCATCCAAAAGCTCTTTCAAAGATACTCTCGTATGGGATTGAGCACATGATATATATATCCTGCAAGCCGACCAGTCTTGTAAGAGATCTGGAAGCTTTTTTGGCAGCAGGCTATGATGTGACAAAAGCATGCTGCATAGATCAATTTCCGGGATCAAGTCATGTGGAGACAGTAGCGCTTTTGTCCAAACTTCCATGAGGCATTTTCAGATGATATAGATATACAGGGAGAATCGATACGAAAATGTTATATGAATTAACCGATACCTCAAAAGCGGCATGTCTTTTTGA
>CADAPR010000011.1 GCA_902789785.1 uncultured Lachnospiraceae bacterium | reverse complement strand
CAGACAGACGGCTGGAGCAAGGAGACTATCGGTTCACACATAATCAGAAACAACAACATTCATGACTGCGGTCAGACAGGCATTGTAGGACATCTGGGCGGCATCTTCTCTATAATCGAGAACAACCATATCCATCACATAAACAACAAACAGAACCTAGCCGGTGCTGAGATCGGCGGTATAAAGATGCATGCCGCCATAGACGTAATCATAAGAAACAATCATTTCCATCACTGCACCAGAGGTCTTTGGCTTGACTGGCAGGCACAGGGTACCAGGGTAAGCGGCAACCTCTTTCATGACAATGCTCTGCCCTATGACTATCTGTTAAGAAAGGAAAATCTTGCAAATCTTGGGCTTGGAGAAGATATCTTCATTGAAGTGAGCCACGGTCCTACACTTCTTGATAACAATATCCTTCTTTCAGACAGAGCGCTTAAGCTTCCCACACAGGGTGTTGCAATGGTCCATAATCTCATAGCAGGATCTCTTACGGCAGTAGGACGCGGTGTTGACAACGGAGCAAAAACTCTAAAGTCACCCAGATATACTCCATATCATGTGCCTCACAGAACAGAGGTTGTCGGCTTCATGACTATCCTTCACGGCGACATGCGTTTCTACAACAATATCTTCGTTCAAAGAAAACTGAGAGAGAACATGCTAAAACTCGGCGAGGGCTTCAAGGATGATGAATGGGATGACGGCAACATGATCGCAGGCACGATCCCCTACAGCGGATATATGACTAAAGAGATGTGGGAGAAGGAATTTGAAGGATACTGCGGCATGGGATGTGAACCCAGCGACAGATATTACATCCCTCTTCCCGTATGGACAGGAGGAAACGCATACTTCGGCGGCGCAAAGCCATGTGATATCGAAAAGGATTATTACGAGGATACTGAACATGAGATAATTCTTGATCTTAAAGAAAACGACGGCGTGTGGAAACTTGAGACAAACCTTGGCAGATACCTTCCCGACAGTATGTGCAAGCTCATAAATACAGATACGCTCGGAATGGCATTTGAACCAGAGCAGAGATTTGAAAATCCCGACGGAAGCGATATCATATTTGACTGTGATATAAACGGCATAAAAAGAGGATCTTCTCTGATCCCGGGTCCATGGGCAGATAAAGACTGTGAATTCATATACTGATGAGATAAAAAACGAAGAGTCATTACCGACTCTTCGTTTTATAATGTGAACAGTATCTGCTTAACATGCATTCCTCGCATCTTGGACGGTTTGCTATGCATATCGTTCTGCCAAGTCTTATGATGTGGATGTTGTATATTATCCAGTGATCTTTAGGAAGCTTTTTCATCAGATCATATTCGATCTTAACAGGATCGCTCTCTTTTGTAAGCCCCAATAGATTTGATATACGTTTAACATGAGTATCTACCACGATGCTCGGTTCGTGATAGATATTTCCCCTGATGACATTTGCCGTCTTTCTTCCGACTCCGGGCAATCAACGAGCATCTTACAGCATGCGATGATATTCTTTGCCTTGTTGTGATAAAAGCCCGTGGACCTTATATCCTCTTCAAGCTCCTTTAGATCAGCTTTTGCAAAGTATATTGGTGCGGGATACTTCTTAAAAAGATCCTTGGTAACGATATTAACTCTGGCATCTGTACACTGAGCACTCAGTATCGTTGCGATAAGAAGCTGCCATGCACTGTCATGATCAAGATAGCACCTGTATTCAGTTCCGTATGCCTCATCGAGAGCATTAAGTATGCCTTCTACCTTCTTACTTGTCATATACCTCTATATAATCCTCGCCGCCTAGAACATCCAGCTTGCCCTTCCCGCTGTGAAATGCATTTGACATGACCTTTTTGCTGTTAACAAAATCCGATTCGTTCTCCTGGATGGTCTTAAGGATATTCTCCTCGCAGCACAGAGCTTTGAGCATGTCATGCGCCAGTTCGATGTTCTGGCACTCTTTCGTGACAAAAAGCCACTCGCCCGAAGTTATCTCATGCTCATAAGGTCCGTCACACACTCCCCATTTATCACCTGCAGACAGTCTTTTATCATTTGTGAGAGTCTTTGTGAGCCAGTCACAGTCGGCATAAAAGCCAAAGACTGTATTTGCCGTCTTGTCTTGCGCATAATCATATGCGCTGTCTAGCACACGTATATCCTTTCCGGATTTTTTCTTCATAGCGATAAGAGTATCGTCAAGCGTATGCTCATCCTTGACAAATGACTGGACATCTTTTCTTTCTTCCATGCCAAGATATTCGCTTGCCATGGATTTCCTGTATACGAATGCGACGGGATCCAGTTTCCAGGTGATCGCTCTTACCTTTCCTTCAGAATCCTTTACGCTCTCAGTGGTAAAAGGATACATCTGCGAAAGATCGTCCTCGTTAAATCCGATCTCTTCAAGTGTAAGGATCTTTTCCGAATCCAGATATTCACTTATATATGAGTAATCAGCAATAAAGACATCCGGGTATTTGGGCTTGGGCTTATCCCCTGACTCCTGAGTCGTCTCTTCCTTGTTCTGTTCCTCATTTTCTCCGTAAAGACACGTGTCTATCGTATTCTTGTATTCCTCAGGTGAAAGTGTTACAAGTTCCACTTTATCCCTAAGATCGGGATGAGCATTAAAAACATACTCCAACCTGTCTGTAAACTCATCATTGTATGAATATATGCATATCGTTGCGGGAACCACTTCAACATCCGCTTCCGTCTGCTTTGATCCGCATCCTGCAAGGAATGTGAAAAAGCATGCGCATAACATCAAACATATTCTTACTTTTCTCATTTAGTTAATTCCTTAATCAATTCTAGTCTAGTTTGGATTCAAGATCCTCAAGCGATTTATATCCGTATAAAAGTGCCGTATTGGTCATTATCTCCTTGGCTATATTGTTCTCCTTATTGACATGGTCAACTACATATCTGCCGTACAGCTCAAGAGTTTTAGGTGAATATGTCAAGAGCTCGCCTCTTAAATATGTCTCGTATGATGTATCATAAGGCGTATCTTCATATGTATGTATCTTTCTGGCTGTTCCTGCTACCTTTGGATAATCCTCTGCGAAATCTTCCATGAATCCGACCTGGATCTTTACTATCTCTTCTACTATAGCCTTTGTCTTGTCATCCTTCTTAGGAAGCTTGTCGGCTATCTGAACGTAATGATCGTAAGCCGTGCTCTCCTCCATGCGGGCATATTTCTCGGTTATGAGATTCCATCCGTTTTCGTCTGCCTGCTTCATATCCGCAAGAAAGCTCTCTAACATTTCTATGCTCCATGTCAGATACTGGCTCTTTCTCATCTTAGAAAACGTATCCCAGTTATCCTGACAGTCAGCTCTGCCGCCCTCGTTTATAACCTTGTCAAAGGCTTCCCATTCAGCCACGACTATCTGATCGACAAGATCCGCATGCCTGTTCTTCATGCTGTCGGCTTTTACATTGGTCTCATCCGGCAGATAATTGATGCTTGTCGCTATCTCCTGTCCGTAAGGCTCTAAAAAATACGGATCCCTTCTGTTAAATGCGATAACATGCCCCTGATTCTTTAACTCATTAAGAACAAGCTGCGCGATTATCTCTATGCTTGAGCAGATATTATCATCATTAAGATCCATATCAGATATAGCTATGAGTATATCCGTAACTTCGGGAAGTATGGTAAGCCTGGTCGAAGCGGCCTTCATGAGCCACTTCTTATAGGGAGCATATTTCTTGTTTAGCAGGAATAGTACATGCAGTGTATGCTCCATAAATTCAGCAAGATACATCTGGGCAGTAACCTTGTCGCCCCTCTTTAAACATCTTGAGAAATTATACTGACCGGTCTGTGACATGCGCACAAGTTCGTAAGCCAGTTTTCTTCTGTAGACTCTCTCCGGATAATATGCCAAAAGGTCGTTTCTCATGCTGAAGAATACGCCGTCATCATCTCTGAAGATGGCGCCGTTTGTAGCTGCCGCAAGATCTTCTTCTGCAACGGTAAGCCATTCTCCTTCGTTACGCGGGATACCGTTTCTCATATGTAAAAGCTCTGAATAGAAATCCTTTACTCTTAAAACGCCGAGTCTTCCCTGAGCCTCTCTTGTTGTCATCCTGCGATAACCCATAAACTCGGAAGGAAGCTCTTCATAGGCCGCCTGAAGCTCCTTTCCGATAGCATCATATGTGACATCATCAAGCCACATGCAAAAACCGGGGCCCCAGTCATGATCTCTGGAAAGCTCATCATCATACCCAAAGCAATCCGATCCTTCTCCTACAAGACCTACCGATATCCTCGACTCATACTTGGGGAATTTCTCATGTATCATGGGAGCTCCAACCTGCTCGTAATACATCCTGCAGATATCAAGTCCCCTGATCTGTTTTTCTCTTGCCTGTCCGTTTTCCTCTGCCATTTTAACCGCCTCTTCTCTGTTTGCTTTCAAAATGTCATAGTTTCCGTTTTTACCTATCTGCTTTTCAAGTGCATTCATCGCCTTTTCGTAATAATCGGCTGACTTTGCATATTCCTTGTTCTTAAAGAGCAGCTCCGCATAAACCGCTAAAGCTCCGCTGTAATGATAATCGTTCTGTCTTCCGTCATCAAATATGCTCATTGCCGTATCGATGCTTTCTTTTGCACTTTTTATATCGTTTAGCCTTAACTGTGACTGAGCAAGATTTGTATACGTTATTGCCTTTTCTATTATCTTGTCATCATAGCAATCTATGATCTTTAAAGATTTTTTCAAACACTTACAGGCGCTCTCAAAATCCTTCATCTCCTGATAAAGAAGCGCCATATTGTTGTTTATGCTGGCAAACAAAAAGTCCTTTGGATCAAGTAATTCATCATATATGTCATAAGCCTTCTTGTAAAACTCAAGCGACTGCTCAAGATCCCCGCTTGCTCTGTCCGCATTTGCTATGTTTAGCAATGAGGTCGCGTATGCCTGTGTGCCAACAAGTCCCTCATCTTCAAGCAGAGTTAAAAGCTCATTGCTGTATATCTTTGTCTTGTTGAACTGGCAGCTGTCACGACAGAATCCTATCATCTCGTTTAGAAGAGTGATCCGTGAATTGTTATCTCCTTCTTCTAAAGCCTCTTTCATCTTTTCAAGAAGAAATCCTTCAAAGTCCTTATAATCTAAAGAGTCAAGCTGCTTCAAAACCTCCGCTATATTCATATGTTCCCTCCAAGACGCCAGATCGTTATCCTTTCATATCCGGATTCCTTTATAGTCTTTATCCAGAGTTTCAAGGTGTCCTGATCGGCATACCACACTTCGTGATCCATTCCCTCATCATCGGTGTATTTGAATACGTGATCACCGCTGTTTTCATCTATATGACTGTCAAAACCCGTCTTCTCCAAATTGATGGCGCTTACAGTGTCGATCTGATCAACGCTTCCGTCCGATGCAAAATCAAATCCTCCGCTTGCAAGAGCAAAGTTTTTCTCTCCCGAAAGAACCTCCATCTTTTTTACCATTTCCTTAAGAAATGCCAGATCAGCCTTTGGTCCGGGGTTTGTTCCGTATCCATACAGGTTATAGCACATCATCACATACTCTGCATCCTTAGGCCAGTCATATTTATCGATCGGTGCAGACGGTTCGAATAAGATACGTACCTTTAAGCCTTTCTTTCCTGCAATCTCTACAAGCTCATTTACAAAATCATAAAAATGAGCCCAGAGTTCCTGATCCTTCTTTATGGCTTCATAATCTATCTCGATCCCGTCAAAGCCGGCAGCCTTTGTCATGTCGGTTATCTTTTCTGCATGGGCCTTTGCCTTATCCCTGTTACCAAGCAGATCATACAAAAGCTTAGTATCCTTTAAGGATGATCCCTTATCTGTCAGCTTGTCATTTACAAAAGTAAGATAGTTCTTGGTATCGCCAAATGTTTTGTCCTGTTTTCTCTTGTCTATCGTCTCTGCGCTGCCCTCAGGAATGAACGGCTCGTTATCCTTATCATAATATGCCGCAAAATAACACAGCGTATCCAGGTCTTTTCCGATAAGATCAAGTTCCTCATATGCTGTATCAAGATCCCAGTATGTTATCCATACACCTGTATTTTTTTCTTTGCTTGTCACATCGTCCTGCACTGTCTCATCATCCTTGTCTGATGAAGTCTGTGATATCGGATCCTTTATAACGTGAATATCCAGATCTTGCTGTTCTTCATCCTTGCACGCTGTAAGCAGCAAAATACCTATGAGCAGTACTGGTATGAGTTTCTTCATGGCTGTCCTCTATTTAAGCTCATATACATCCACAAATGTTCTCTCTCCCGCTTTTTCATATCCCGAAAGAGCATCATTTGCATCAACTATACTGTTTATTATATCAAACGATTCATCAGATCGACATGCATATATTATGATGTCTTTGGCATTTAGCAGTCTTTCATCATCTATCGGCTTATCCGTATCATACGGTATGAAGTATATATCCCTGTACTCCATCAGTTCCGGCCCGTCATTCCATATCATCCATGAATTGTTTGGATTATAGATAAACGCCACTTCGCAGTCTCTGTGAGATGCTGCCCATTTTACAAGATCATCCGCTCCCTCATAAAGGAAGAACACCTTGTCAGAACACAGTCCGTGGATCTGGCATATGATCGCCAGGATAAGTACTGCACACGGTATTATCCTGCTTGCTTTTATCCTGTCAAATACGGCAGTTATTCCCATTGTCACAAGAAGGATCAAAAGACCGTAGACCGGAGATTCATATCTTAGAGCTTCAGCCGGATTACTGGGAGTCATCGCTGTCTTGCATACGATCAAAAAGTATCCGACAGTTACAGATAAAAGAAGTCCGATGACAGCGCCGATATGATCGGTATTTTTTTCATCATCCTTTTCATCTATTTTTTCTTCTTTATCCAAAACTGAGTCCGACACCAGATTATTGGCCCATCTAACTTTTCTTCTGTACGAGTAGAACATATACAAAAGCAGCCCTACGAGCAATAGAATATAGAACATGCCGCTGAAGGTATAATCATTTAGCATCTGTACAAAGAAATCGATCCTGTCACCTGTGTTGGACATATCCATGAATGCCTGTGTGGATTCGACTCCTCTGTAGCCGGAAAAGATATGTCCGAGACATGCAGGATAATAAATGATCGCAGCCGCCATGCCCAAACAAACACTTCCGCCGTATATAAAGGCTTTTATTCTTGTATCCTTTTTTATGACCAGATATATGCAAACATATGCAGTAACAAAGAAGGCGAATACCATGTAATAGTAGTGCGTCAGAAAACCTGCCATGGTAACAAGAACAGTCGGAACAAACACCTTCTTAAATGTGAATTCATTATCCCTTATCGCTTTCATTGCTATGAACAGGACAAGAAAGCACCACATGGAAAGCATCACGTACATTCTTATGAATGTGACCGCGCTCAAAAAGCCCGGTGAGAGTCCAAACAGCATAAGGGTAAAGAAATCTGTCCAAAAGCTCTTTCTGCCCGCAATATCAGCAATCTGCCACAGAAGCATCAGACATATAAGATAAAAGATGAGATTGATACTGAGGCCCTGCCACTTTGAAAATGTGTTTTTTGAGAAAAAACAGACGATACGAAGAACAAAATAATAAAGCGGCGGATGAACATCATAGGTCTGGCTGAGCTTTACCATGCCGAGGTTTAACGTCTCCCCGTCAAGCACCATATACTCACTCCTGATCTCGTCCGTACTCTTCCACTCATAGTCGGTGGGATACAGACCGTTTGTTACATCCGTCGAGTAATAAGAATAGTTTTCATCATAGTGATATCCCTGCTTCTTATAACAGAAGAAGAAAGCCACTATCATGGATATGATGACCGCAAGCCACAAAAGCAGCCTGCAGTAGATATCTTTTTTATCTTTTAAATACATATCAATAAGCTTTACCACCACTTCTTGTAGGCAAGAAGAGCAGCCAAAGGAATGATCAACTCACACAGCTGGAGGAAGAATCCTGCGCTGTCTTCCGTAATACCGCCGAAATGCTTCTGGGTTACCAGCCAGTAATAGATAAATGTTATCAATGCGCCTACTACGCAGGCAAGACCTACAGAGGCATTGAAGAATACCATGAAATATGCTCCGACCATTGCAAGAGCACCGAGTATGATTATCTCGATCATCCTTGTAACAGAATTCTCGGGAATATAATTAACGCATTTGCTCTCTTTTGCATGGTTGAGTGTCAGTATGGAAAGACCAAACAGTGCTCTTGACATCACAAAGCCGATAGCAAGTATCGGAATGCCGTCAATGGGCATCTCGCTCCAGATACCTATATCAAGAAGGTAATAGCTAAGGCATACGATAATAGCAAAATATCCGCCGTGTGAATCGGCTAGTATCTCCATCTTTTCTTCTCTTGTCTTGTGAGCACTAAGCGCATCAACAGTCTTGATAAAGCCTTCAAGATGTCTTCCGCCTGAAACTATAATCGGCAGGATGACACAGACAACTGCCGGCAAAAGAGCATAATTGCATAGATACGGCCAGCCTTCCGAACAGATGAAAATAAGTCCTCCTATGATAAACCCGATAAGCGGAACAAAAAGAAGAATAAACTGAGCCGATTCTTCTTCGTTCTTTTTTACACGAGCTTTCGGACTGATCGAATACTTAGAGAAAGCCAATACAAAGCTTTTAAAAACTGCGTTCATATGAATTCCTTTTATTCAATAACCACATCATCGGCATAATCATTCCAGATAATGCAAACCCAGGTCTTACCGGGGGTGAGCGGTATCGGATTGCCGTCATAATCGGTATAGGTTGCGGGAAGTGTATCCTCGGTTCTCTTCCAGGTGCCTTCTTTCATCTTTCCCTGAGTAAATACCTGTACCTTGTATCCGTTATCACCGTGACATCCAAATGCCAGGTAATCATGTACGTCTCTTACTTCACCGTGACAATACTGGAATACAACATTGTCAAACTTAAGCTGCTGTCCCGTCACTTCATCAATATGCTCGCCGCCATACTGGAATCTGTAATACTTTCCATCTTGCGCGTTATACTCGAATCTTGACTGGACTGTAGAGAAACCGTTTGCTTTTCCGGTTTCCTTTCCTCCGGGATATAAAACGGTGGCTGACGGATCATTTTTGTATGCGTCATCGCCGTCTTTAAGGTATGTGAACTTTGGAGTATATCCCTCCCTGAGTGTAGTCCTGTAACCAAACTTTTCAATATCCTCAAGCAGGCCTTCTGTGTTGATATACACGTTGTGAGGCGCCTTTCTTTCGGATACTCTGTAAAATGTATTGGTAGCAGGTCTCTCGATCCCGGAAACAGCTCCGCTAATGTTGTCGACTCCGTCAGAATTAAGGTAATCGCCTACGTAAGGCGTAGCCTGACCGAAATGACAGTAGATACAGTCATACTCGTTTGCCAGAAATACAAAGTAATCTCTGCAGCTTCTTATCGAACCTATCTTTTCAACATGTTCATAGTCTTCGAAAATGCCCATCAGACGAGTGATTCGTCCTTCTACCGGACATTCATATATAATAGAAGCTTCGCTTGTTCCTGACTGAGGACAGCCTTCCTTGATGTTATTTAACATTACAGCGAGCGGCCTGTGCTGCTGCTGTTCCTTTGTACAAGGCAATCCTGTGAAATAACTGACTATATCTTCATCTACCACTTCCGCAGCCGGATCTGTTTCGGTCTCGACTATCTGAGGTGTCTGTGTTTCTTGTATATTCTGTGTATCCTCTGCTGCTTCCTTTGGCGTCTTGCAGGCCGTCAGTGTCATGGTAAGTACCAAAACAGCAAGTATACCTATTCTTTTCGACATACGTCTTATCTCCTGATCATATAATAGACGCTATTCTACATGATTTTACAACTAAAGGAATAAAAA
Organism: uncultured Lachnospiraceae bacterium; assembly: GCA_902789785.1. Taxonomy (GTDB): domain Bacteria; phylum Bacillota; class Clostridia; order Lachnospirales; family Lachnospiraceae; genus Colinaster. The sequence continues at coordinate 14,292 of CADAPR010000011.1, read as the reverse complement.
ATCTACCCTTTTGGTGTATTTTATAGAATGCACAAATCATTGCATATCATAACAATCCGGCTTTTTTGCAGATTTTTATCATCATCTGTCCCTTTGGTATCGTCTTTAGGGCTTCTTCATCAACAGCTCCGCTCCTGATAAGACTTATCGAATAGACAAACAGGGCAAATATAAGATCTATAACAAGTATGAGCGCATTGGCAGACCAGCTAAGCTGCGCTCCTTTTGTAAAATAAATATACAGCTGTCTTCCGAGCTGATTGGTCAGCCAGATGACCGCGCCCATGATAAATGCACATATAAAAGGAAGCACGAATGTCTTCTTTATCTCCTGTTCATAGCCTAACTGCGTCTTTAGCGACTTTCCGTTCATGATGCACATGAGAAATGAATAAATGACATTTGCCAGACACAGCGAATACAATCCCAGATCAGTCTTAAACAGCATGAATACCAATAAAAGGGCCTGAACCACTAAGGCTATCGCGGCATGTATCACCGGTCTGTTGACAAATCCGGTTCCCTGCAGCATTCCGTTGCTGAGTGTTGACAGACAATATAAAACGACTGCGATGGACAATACTTTTATGAGCAGTGAGACCGTATCAAGCGATGCTTTCTGAGGATATAAAAGCATCGCTACAGGATGTGAGAGCACGAGCAGTCCAACGCATGATGGTATCGCTATGAGCATGGTCGCCCTGATAGCGCTGGCCATCTTCTCCCGTGTCTGATCATATTCCTTTCGTTCATAAGATGAAGATATGACCGGGATCAGAGCCGCTGACATAGCAGTCGATATTGCGACAGGGATATTTATTATCTGCATTGCCTTTCCTGAAAACAGGCCGTATAGAGTTGTTGATGTCGCCTCATCCATTCTCTGATACTTCTGCGTGATCGTCTGATAGATCTTAAGATTTGAAGCAGTGGAAAGATTGTAGATACAGGTGCTGAGTACGATAGGAGTTACCATGCTCACCAGTATGAGTGCAGTCTGTCCCGCAGAAAGTACATTTTCATTTTCATCTGACTGTATACGCTCTTTAATGCTCTTTCTTGAATGAAGATAAACGGCAAACATGAAAAGCAGGGCTATGACCACTCCGCTTCCGGTTCCGAGTGCACTTCCGATAGCTCCGTATATTGCCCTAGTAGTCTCATTGTTATCTATCACGGACTGGGTAAGGATATACGCTGCCGTTATAGAGACTATGGCATTTAATATCTGTTCTATTATCTGAGATACAGAGGTTTCAACCATGCTCCTGTGAGCCTGGAAATATCCTCTCAGACATCCAAGCAGTCCCGAAAAGAAAATGGTCGGAGAAAAGACTCTCAAAACCATGGCCGAATTATGTCCTACAAGTCTGTCTGCACACGTGAAGCAAAAAAGCGATGCTATGCTTCCGACGATAATGACATAGACAAGAGACCCCGTAAAAAGCCTGTGAGCGTTTCTGTACTGTCCCGTCCCTAACCTTGCCGCTATCACCTTCGATATTGCAGAGGGTATACTGTATGACGAAACAAGGAGAATTATCGTATATATGTTATATGCAGTATTGTAATATCCGTTGCCTTCATCACCGATGATAAGAACGATCGGACTCCTGTATAGTATACCTATGAGTCTGACTATTATCCCGGCAGTCGCTAATATGCCGGCCTGCATGATGAAATTGTTCTTTGTCTCTTTTTTGTTATCCTTTATCATCGAAAAATATTATAGATTATCTTTAAAAATAAAAAAACCCCTTAGAGTTCATACAGTCTGCACTTCTGGCATATCTAGAAAACTAGTCTTTGTTCTTCTTAATGCATTCATTCATCGCATTATCGGCTTCTTTGTCCCAGACAAGTCTTTCAGGTCCCAGCGTCCCGTACATAGTGTTTTCAAAAGAATATGTCATTTTGGCTGTCTTAATAAGCCTTTCATTTTCAATATCATCACCAAATGAGCCGAGCCGCTCATAGATCTTACTTGTTATCTCGTAGTTATACTGCTCGCGTCCTTCTCTGCTGGTATACATGATCTCGGCAAAATACCGCCCATTATCCTTATCATAGTAGGCTGTCCAGTTGCTGCCCTGTTTTTTTGTTTTCATATTATTTCTCCGAATCTGTCAGAATATCATGCTAAGTATGATAGGAACCAGAATGATCACTAAGGCTATCATCAGGCAGGAAACAGCCTCTCCGATGCCTGTGCTCCATCTGTAGTCATATTCGGTACAGTTCTTATTTGGATCTGCAGGATCATATCTGACCTTTATATTTTTACTCAGACTCAAAGATGAGACTTCGCCGTAACCTGTGTACTCTTTTTCGCCTGCTTTAAAGACATATTTTGAAAATCTTGACTCATCCATCTTCTGAGATGGTGTATCAAACCTTTTCCAGTTAGGATCATACTCCTTTTTAGTTTCGCCTATCAGCTCTTTTGCAATCGTTTTTTTACTCATGCACTTAAATTCTTTTCGCTTGTTCTTATTGATATCTACAAACAAAAAACCCAGTGCTAAAAAGACTGCTATAATACCTATCACTATATCCAGAACGATCATTGACTGACTTATCATTTTTTTCCCTTCTAACCGCTAATATTTGCTTCATCCTATCTTAATATATCATTACCTGTTAAATATTTATATATACAGACATAAAAAGTATCTCCGGTAAAATAAAAAATCCTTGCCATGTAGCAAGGAACATATAAAAAAGCCCCATAAATGGGAGGATGCCTAGTACACTTTGTGTACTAGGCATTTTATTATGAAAAAGTTATTTATTTAACTGTTAACGTCTGCTTCTATGGTTTTATTGTAAAGCAGACATTTGTCCAAATAATGTTATGTAAATTAACTTACGGTTAACTATTTGTTAACAAAATATGAACAACGTGCTCCCACACATATTACATGTGCTCAGGTTCGGGGTATTCTACTCCAAAAGTATCAACCGTCATTGATGCAATCTTCTGTTCCTCGAGCGGTCTGTCACTCCAGTCCGTTGCAGTCTCGGCTATCCTGTTTACTACATCCATGCCCTCTGTAACCTTTCCGAAAGCCGCATAGCTGCCGTCAAGATGAGGAGAAGTCTTATGCATTATAAAGAACTGCGAGCCTGCTGAATCGGGATGCATAGCCCTTGCCATCGAAAGAACTCCTTCTGTGTGCTTAAGATCGTTCTTAAAGCCGTTTTGTGCAAACTCTCCCTTGATGTTATATCCGGGGCCTCCCATTCCCGTTCCCTCGGGACATCCGCCCTGTATCATAAAGCCTTTGATCACTCTGTGGAAAATAAGTCCGTCATAGTACTTCTTGTTTATGAGGCTTATGAAATTGTTAACAGACTGCGGAGCTATATCGGGATAAAGCTCTGCCTTGATAACATCGCCGTTTGTCATAGTGATCGTTACTATAGGATTCTGTGCCATAGATTTTTATTTCCTTTCGTCTTTAATTGATTTATTATAATAATAGATTTTAACCCATAAAAAATGAAATTGAAAGACAAACCATGCGAACCAGGCTATTAAGAGCAATATATTATGTCACAATAGATCATTTTGTGACCATTCCAAACGAACTGACTGCGGATCTTTCCTATCACGGTATAAAGATATATCAGGTTCCGTATCATTCAATAGACAGATTCCTTCCGCCGAAGAACCTCACACCTCAGAGCACTCTGATACTCTGCGACGTGCCTGAACTGGCCCATGCGTTCTTAAATGCGGATTATCCTGTCGTTGCCGTATATCATCGCGACAACAAGGATGCTCATTTCAATGTTAGATACGCGCTTGAGGATTTTGAGGAAGTCGACTGGCACTACTTTGTTAAATACTGGCAAAGATATGCCGGTATACCCTGGCATGTGATGGATACACAAAGATGCAAGATCAGAGAGATGTGTCCTGAGGATCTTAATGATCTGTATGACATGTATAAAGACAAGCGTATATGCCAGTATACCGAAGATCTATACGAAAACCGCATGCATGAACTTGACTATATCAAGGACTATGTAAAGAACATGTATCAGTTTTACGGTTTCGGTACATGGCTGATAGTCGACAGATTCACAAATAATCTCATAGGAAGGGTCGGATTCAATTACAGACCCGGTTTTGATGATCCCGAACTGGGATTTGTCATAGATCCGAGGTACTGGAGAAAAGGATTTGCATATGAGTGCTGCACCAAAGTCATTGACTACGGAAAGGATACACTTGGATTTAAACGCATCCATGCATTTGTAAGACTTGAGAATACTCCTTCGATCGCACTTTTAAACAAGCTCGGTTTCAGAGAATGCGGCAGATATACGATCAATGACAATCTTCACGAAAGATGGGTTCTGGAAATATAAAAAAGGCAAGCGTGATGCTTGCCTTTTAATATCATTTATCTTATTTGCCGCTGAGGTAATTCTCAATACCGGTCAAAGCGTCATTTTCGTCAACACCGTCAACCACTACATTTACCTTTTCACCAAGATCAAGTCCGAGACTCATCATGCCCATTATGCTTTTTGCATTGACTCTCTTATCACCTGTCTCAAGATAAACGGAACTGTCATACTGGCTTGCCACCTGTACAAGCAGAGCTACGGGTCTGGCTTCAAGACCATTCTCCAACCTGATGGTAATTTCCTTATTGATCATAATATCTCCTCTCGCCAATAAAAAAACTTAATCTTCTCTAAGATCAGCTGCGATCTCACTCAGCTTTCTCAATCTGTGGTTCACGCCGCTCTTACCCACCGGCGGATCCAGTAACTCACCCAATTCCTGAAGTGTCGCATCCGGATACTCCAGTCTTACCTCTGCCATCTGACGTAAACTGTCTGCCAGTTTACTAAACCCATATACCTTCTGTATGAGGAGTATATCCTCTACCTGTCTGTTTGCTGCACGTACAGTCTTGGCGATATTTGCCGTCTCACAGTTGACCTTGCGGTTTATAGAGTTGCTCATCTCTTTTAGTATCCTGAGATTCTCAAACTCCATAAGTGAAACGTGCGCTTCGCATATTCCCAGAAACTCAACTATAGCGCTGCCTTCTTTTATATATACAACAAAATATTTCTTTCGGCAAATGGTTTTTGCTTCAATATCAAATGTTGTAAGTATCTGCGCTATCTGATCTGCGACCTCTTTGTTCTCGCATACCATCTCAAGATGATATCCCTTGCTAGGATCGCTCATAGATCCTACGCATAAAAACACACCTCTAAGATATGCCCTTCTGCAGCAGCTGCTCTTGATAAGAGTCGGATCGACAGTCTTTCCGAATCCCAAAAATCCAAGATCTCTGCTAACAAGCTTAAGGCCCTTAAATATGTCCCAGACAGTATCGTTATCAGTAATGACTATCTCGTACTTAGCGTTTTTGCCGCCTTCCCTAACAGACACTTCATCTATATTATATGTTTTTTTCAACAAAGTAAAGCATTTTCTAAAAAGTGACTCTCTGTCAAACGTCACAACCAGTGCGTCTTTTGCATCTTCTTCTCTTCTTAGGTGTCCGCACAGACTTATTATAGCTGCAAGCTCAGCTATCTGACAGTGTCTCGCACTGTTAAAATGCTTAGCCATCTCTTCTTTTACATCATATGAAAATGACATACTTAAAACTCTCCGAGGAATATCACTTCCGGCTCGAGCACAACTGAGTATGCTTCCTTTACCTTGGTTCTTACCTGGTTGATGAGTTCATACATATCCGCTGCCGTAGCAGAACCTGTATTGATCAAAAATCCCGCATGCTTTTCACTTACCTGAGCGCCTCCGACACTTAATCCCTTAAGGCCGGCATCGGCAATGAGCTTTCCCGCATAATACCCCTGGGGTCTCTTAAAAGTAGAACCCGCCGAAGGAAATTCAAGAGGCTGCTTGTCTCTGCGCTTTTTTGCCAGATCGCGCATTATACCCTCAATTACGCTCTTTTCTCCGCGATGAAGTCTAAATTCCGCCTGAAGGATGATATAACCCTCTTTCTTTGCCTTGGAATTTCTGTATTCAAACTCCATATCAGCGTTCGACAGATATATGACTTCTCCCGAAGGAGTAACTGCCTTTACCCTGTATGTTATCTGACGCATCTCTCCGCCGTATGCACCGGCATTCATTATTATGCCGCCGCCTACCGTACCGGGTATGCCGGATGCAAACTCTAATCCCGTCAGATCGTTTTCCATTGCAAAATGCGACAGCTTAGCCATAGTCGTACCTGCTTTAGCGATCACGATATCATCAAGCATTCGAACACCGCTGTAAGCGGATCCGATCTCAATGATGACACCGCGATATCCCTCATCTGAAACAAGGATATTGCTTCCGTTACCGAGAATGAAAAACGGGATCTGTCTGCTCCTTAGCAGTTCTAAAAGACGCAGTATCTCATGCTCATTGATTATACTGACAAAAACATCCGCTTTGCCGCCGATCTTGAATGTCGTATGATCGCACATCGGCTCGTCTGTCAGAACATTCTGCCTAGTCACTATGCTTTTGATCTCTTCAATAATCGTGGGATCTATCATTTAATCCAATACCAGTTTTGCTGCTCCGTATATACCTGCATCATTTCCCAATACCGCAAGAGCAAATTTTGCATTCTTTGCTCCCGGGAATACATATTTTTCAAAATACGGCTTCATGTAGTCTATCAGTACTTCTCCGGCTTTTGATACTCCTCCGCCGATAACGAATATGTCAGGATTTACCACATTTGCAACCGCTGCCAGGCCTTTTCCTAAATACTCTCCGTAAACCTTGGCAACTTCTATCGCAAGTTCATCGCCTTCCTTAACGGCATCCCAGATATCCTTGGCTGTTATCTCCTTGTCTCTGAGCACACTTGCCGTATCCGAAAAAGCAAGCTTCTTTTTGGCTATACGTACAACACCTGTTGCAGAAGCATACTGCTCAAGGCATCCGTGTCCGCCACATCCGCATGCCGCAGGTTCTTCATCCTCAAGATGAATATGACCTATCTCTCCGCCTGCGCCGGTAGAACCGCTGACTATCTTTCCGCCGATTATTATACCGCCGCCTACTCCTGTTCCGAGTGTTACGGCTACCATGTTCTTGTAGCCTCTTCCGCCGCCTCTCCACATCTCTCCGAGAGCGGCAACATTGGCATCATTTCCTGCCATAACGGGAACTCTTAAAAGTTCGCCCAGCTCCATTGCGATATTTCTCTTGCCCCATCCGAGATTTGCTGCAAGAAGGACTGTACCGTCCTCTTTTACCGGTCCGGGAACACCTATCCCGACACCGACAACATCCATCCTGTCAATTGAATTGGCTGACATCTTCTCTTTAATACTCTCGGCAATATCAGCAATGATATGATCTCCGTTATCTTCCTTGCGGGTCGGTATCTCCCACTTTTCCTTCACCTCTCCCTCGGGATCAAAGAGCCCGAGCTTAACGGTAGTACCCCCCACATCAACTCCGAAAACATATTTTTTCATCAATCTTCTTCCTCTCGTCTCTTGGCCAGTGATTCCTGTACACGCTCATAAAGGACCTGAGCCGCATTGTAGCCCATCTTCTTCTGTCTGTGGTTGACCGCAGCGGCCTCGCAAATGATCGCAAGGTTTCGCCCGGGTCTTACAGGCAGACTGTGACATACAACCTTGTTGCCAAGATATTCTATATATTCCTCTTCAAGTCCGAGACGGTCATATTCCTTGTCCTTGTCCCAGTCCTCAAGCTTGATAACGAGGTCTATATTCTGAGTTTCCTTAACGCTACTTACACCAAACAGCGTCTTTACATCGACAATACCGATACCTCTGAGTTCAATAAAGTGCTTTGTAACGGGAGGAGCCGTTCCGATAAGAGTCTCATCCGATACCTTTCTTATCTCGACAACATCGTCCGTTACAAGACGGTGTCCTCTCTTTATCAGTTCAAGCGCAGCCTCGGATTTACCTATGCCGCTCTCACCTGTAATAAGCAGTCCTTCGCCGTAAACATCGACCAATACGCCGTGTACGGTGATGCAGGGAGCAAGCTTTACGTTGAGCCATCTGATGATCTCTGCTGTAAATGCACTGGTCGCCTTTTTTGTCATAAGCAGCGGAACGCCCTTTTTGATCGCAACCTGCTTGAACTTTTCATCAGGAATGAGCTCTCTGCAGAAGATGATCGCAGGGATCGGATATGACAGAAGCTTGTCATATATATCATCCTGAGTCTTTTCTTCCATGCTCTGCATGTATGAATATTCTACAAATCCTATGATCTGAAGTCGTGTGGCTTCATAGTGTTCAAAGTATCCTGCCATCTGAAGCGCAGGTCTGTTGATATCCGGCTGAGTAATCTTTGTCTTGCTGATATCTATCTCAGGCGTAAGATTCTCAAGCTTCATCCTTTCAATGATCTCACTTAGTTTTACACTTGCCATTCCTAATCTCCTACGTGATATTGTTTTTAAGATTCACGTTTATAATTCTATCATATTACCATGGAAAAAAGAATATATATCTTGAGCCACGTTTAACGGTATTTCGGGCACAGAAGCAAGCTTTTCAACATCTGCCGCCTTGATCTGATCGATGTCATCAAAATACCTCATCAGCGCCTTTCTTCTCTTTTCCCCTATCCCCGGTATGTTATCAAGGACAGATCTGACCTGATCCTTGCTCCTTAGCGATCTGTGGAATTCTATAGCAAAGCGATGCGCTTCATCCTGGACTCTGGTTATGAGCTTGAAACCCTCGCTATGAGTATCAATAGGTACTTCAACATTGTTGTAGTAAAGTCCTCTTGTCCTGTGGTTGTCATCCTTGACCATGCCGCAGACCGGTATATCAAGGTCAAGTTCCTTAAGCACTTCAAGCGCGATATTTACCTGACCTCTTCCGCCATCCATAAGCAAAAGATCGGGAAATCTCGTAAAGCTTCCGTATTCACTGTCCTTATCGCTTCTTGCTTCTTCAAGACCATGCATGAATCTTCTTGTCAGGACTTCACGCATGCATGCATAGTCATCCGGACCGCTGACAGTCTTTATCTTAAACTTTCTGTAATCGCTCTTTTTAGGCTTTCCTTTTTCAAATACGACCATCGAACCGACATTTTCAAATCCGCTTATATTGGATATATCAAATGCCTCCATCCTCTTTATTCCTTTTACGCCTATCAGCTGTTCTATCTCCTTTACGGCACCGATCGTTCTGCCTTCTTCTCTCTTTATTCGCTCTCTGTCCTGTTCAAGAACAAGACTCGCATTCTTTGCGGCAAGCTCGACCAGTTTTTCCTTGCTGCCTATCTTCGGTATCCTTATATATGTCCTGCTGCCTCTTCTGTCACTGAGCCAGTTTTCCAAAAGCTCTGTATCCTCGATCTCATACTGGAGCATGATCTCTCTCGGGATATAAGGTGTTCCCGCATAGAACTGCTTTACAAAATCTCCTAAGATATCGGTGCTTTCCTTTTCCTCCACACCCTTCATATAAAAGTGTTCCCGCCCTATCAGTTTACCGGCCCTGATAAAGAAGACCTGAACTACCGCATCGGTCTCGGATTTTGCAAGCGCTATCACATCCTTGTCATCCAGATCTGAATCAGTGATCTTCTGCTTTTGAGAAACATGCTTTATGCTCGCTATAAGATCTCTCGTTGCAGCAGCTTCTTCAAACTGCATGTCAGCTGCCTGTTTAGACATCTTGCTTTCAAGTTCAGACAGTATCGATCTGACATTGCCGCTTAGTATATCAAGAGCTCTTTCAACCGATCTTGCATAGTCATCAGCATTTATCAGACCCCTGCAGGGAGCCATGCACTGATCCATATGATAGTTAAGGCACGGCCTGTCGATCGCCTCGCCCTCTTTGATATGCTTATTGCATGTTCTTAGTCTGCACAGCTTGTTAACAAGTTCTATCGTATCCTTTACCGCGAGTGCACTTGTATAAGGTCCAAAGTATCTGGCTTTATCCTTCTTTACTTTTCTGGTCATTGTTATTCTCGGATACTGTTCATCAACAGATACCTTGATATACGGATATGTCTTGTCGTCAACAAGCAGCGTGTTGTATTTCGGTCTGTGCTCCTTGATCAGATTATTCTCAAGGACTAGGGATTCAAGCTCGGAATCGGTCACTATATATTCAAAGTAAGCTATAAGGCTTACCATCCTGTCTATCCACGGTCCTCTTCCGATATTTGCACGAAAATAAGAGCGCACTCGATTATGCAGGTCTTTTGCCTTACCCACATATATTATCGCATCGCTCTTATCATGCATTATATACACCCCCGGTTCATGGGGGAGCTTATGAAGTTCTTCCTGAAAATCAAACACCTGCGGTTTCTTCCTCTGTCGCCTCGATATTTTCAGTCTCTTTTATCTCTTTATCTTCGGTTTCCTTATCATTTGCAGACTCATTGTCAGCGTCTTCAGGCTTTTCTTCCTTTTGCTCTTCAGTTTCTTCTTCAGGTTCAGGTATACCTTTGAGCTCTCTGAATATCTTCATGAATTCCTTGCCTGTGATGGTTTCCTTCTCGATGAGGAATTCAGCAAGCTTATCCATGACTTCTCTGTTTTCCAAAAGAAGATTTCTTGCAGTCTCATAGCTCTCGGCAAGCATCTTCTTGACTTCTTCATCTATCTGCGCAGCCGTAACATCCGAACACTCAAGTCTCGCATTTCCTGAAAGATACTGATTCTCGATGGTAGCAAGTCCCATGGGACCGAACTTCTCGCTCATTCCGTAACGGGTTATCATGTTCTTTGCAAGATTGGTTGCCTGCTCGATATCATTTGAAGCACCGCTCGTGATGCTTCCGAATACAATAGACTCTGCGGCACGTCCGCCCATGTAGATGACGAGTTTCTGCTTGAGCTCGACATTGCTCTCGAGATACTTTTCCTCTTCAGGAACCTGAAGAACATAGCCAAGAGCTCCCATGGTCCTTGGAATGATCGTGATCTTCTGAACAGGCTCGGTATTCTTCTGAAGGGCCGTTACAAGAGCGTGACCTATCTCATGGTAGGATACGATCTTTCTCTCTTCCTTGCTCATGATGCGGTCCTTCTTTTCCTTGCCGGCGATAACCTGCTCTATTGATTCCATCAGATCCTTCTGGCTTACATATTCGCGCTTATTCTTAACTGCATTTATCGCTGCCTCATTGATCATGTTTGCAAGATCGGAACCAACACTTCCCGCAGTAGCAAGAGCGATCTCCTTAAGATCTACGGTCTCATCCATCTTGACATCCTTTGCATGGACTCTCAAAATGGCCTCTCTGCCCTTTACATCAGGGCGTTCTACTATGATACGTCTGTCAAAACGTCCGGGACGAAGGAGCGCCTTATCGAGTATCTCGGGCCTGTTTGTTGCACCAAGCACCAGTACGCCCTTTGAAGGATCGAAACCATCCATCTCGCTTAAGAGCTGATTAAGCGTCTGCTCTCTTTCCTCGTTTCCTCCGCCGTACTTTGAATCACGGCTTCGTCCTATCGCATCTATCTCATCTATGAATATGATACAGGGTGCGTTCTTGTTCGCCTCCCTGAAAAGGTCTCTTACACGGCTTGCACCGACACCGACATACAGCTCAATGAAATCTGAACCCGTCAGTGAAAAGAAAGGCACATGCGCTTCTCCTGCAACCGCCTTTGCAAGCAATGTCTTACCGGTTCCGGGAGGGCCTACAAGCAGTGCTCCCTTGGGAAGCTTTGCTCCGATCTTGGTGTACTTTGAAGGATCGTGCAGAAAGTCTACTACTTCGACAAGAGATTCCTTTGCCTCGTCTACACCCGCAACATCATCAAATGTGACACCAGTCTCCTTCTGTACATATACCTTGGCATTTGATTTTCCGACGCCCATCGGTCCGCCGCCGCCTGCCATCTTTCTGTATGCGAAGCTTAACAAAAACCAGATAAGAAGTATGGGCAGTACATATGTTAAAAGTATTGAGAGTATCCATCCAGAATTATCCGGGATATAAGTCTTGATCTCAACACCCGCTTTGGTAAGCCTCTCTACGAGCTTGTCTCCTGTCTCAGTGATACCTGTATAATAGGTAAGCTGCGGTGTTGTCTGGCCGAACATATTTAATGCCGGCGTATAAAGATCCTGAAACGAATCCGTCTGCGTCTGATTCTGTGTCGCTTCGGACTTTGGTATGATCAAAAGCTGATCAGACTGAATCTCTACTTTTGCTATCTCGCCTGCTTCAAGCTTTTGAATGAACTCATCATAAGTGATCTCCTGTGAAGCATCGCTTGAGAAGAAGTTCATAAACAGACTCATGCTGATAAGCGTGAGCAGTACAGCGATAACAAGGAACATAAGGCTCTGTTTTCTGGGCGGCATTCCGTTATTGTTATTGCCTCCCTGTCCGTTATTTCCCGAATTGTTATCATTTCCTGAATTATTGTTGTTATTACGTCCGCTGTATCCTCCCTGTTCGGGATCGCCGGGTCCGTAACTGTTCTGTCCGTCAAATTCTACCATAAGGTTTTCCTCAATTAACAAAAAAGTATCGTGCCTGCAATACGGCACGATACAATTATAGAAGTTAAAAGTATTAAAAGCAATTAAATTTCTGTGAAAAAACTATGATCATTTTATGCTCGTTAAGCTTAAAGATACGATGTATCCGCCCTTTTAAATAACGATATCACCTTTAAGGCAATTCACATATCATCTATCCGCTTTTTCTTCAATACCGGGATCAAATCCGGGCATCATCTGTAATTTAAACAGATTCATCTTATGTTTTCTGTCAATGAGAGCCTTATGATCAGGATCGTCTATGACACCTTCTCTTATATATCTGTCAAGTTCTGCATAACTAAATCCCAGATTATCCTCATCTGTTTTACCACAGAGTCCGTCTGAAGGAACCTTTTCTATCAGTTCATTAGGCAGGCCGAGTTCTCTTCCGATAGCCTTTACTTCCTGCACTGTAAGATGAGCAAGAGGACTGAAATCTCCTGCGGCATCACCGTATCTTGTTGAATATCCCACCCAGTCCTCGGAAAGATTGCAGGTATTGGCTACTCGTCCGTTGCAGCTTTGTGATACTGCATATACAGTCGACATACGTATCCTTGGTGATAGATTTATAAGTGTCTGGCTTGTCAGCTCAAGTTCTGCGGGGATAGCCGCCTTAAGGCCTTCCACAGCATCCTTGATATTTACTATGTAATACTTTATCCCGAGATGATTTACTAATAGATATGACATATCTATATCAGGCTGATCTCCGCACGGCATTAAAACGCCGATCACTCTGTCTTTTCCGAGAGCTTCGACACAAAGTGCTGCCACTACAGAACTGTCCTTTCCGCCGCTTATTCCCAAAACAGCATTACATCCGGGACCGTTTTTTTCAAAAAAATCCCTTATCCATGCAACACATTCATCTTTGACTTTTTTTGCATCAAACATATCTGACCTCCCTCATCCTTATATGATATTTATTTGGCACATCTTCATTGCTTCTAGCGCTGTCTCATGACTCTTTGGTGTTACTCCCGCACAGCATGATGAATCTACCGTTACAGGTATCTGAGGCAGGAATGCCTTTATGAGGAGTGCGTTTGATATAACACATATATCCGTACAAAGACCAATGACTTCTATCTCGTCTATCGTATTTTCCTTTGCAAGCTCTTCAAGATACAGACCGAGTTCTTTTGATCCGAAGGTAGGCTTGTCAATGATCTTGTCATCATCAGATACGGGAAGCGCTGAAGATATCTGCCAGCCTTCACTTCCTTCTATGCAATGCTTGACCGGAAGATTCTTTCCTTCAAGGGTATTAAGATAATCGGGTTTATGTGTATCTCTTGTAAATATCTTCTTTCCTTCAAACCCCTCTATCTTTTTTCTTACATTCTCAACTATCGCCTGAGCTTCCTTAGTGCCAAGAGCAGCGTCTATAAAATCATTCTGCATATCAACAACTACAAGTATCTTCATAGCATGACCTCCTTTTTTGTCTATTATATTCTGAAGATGGCGTTTATGCTATAATTAATCATAACTTTTTAGGAGAAGCAAAATGAAAATACTGGTTATCGGCGGAACTCGTTTTTTCGGGATCCCTATGGTAGAGGCTCTAATAAAACAGGGTCATGATATAACAATCGCCACAAGAGGCAACTCCAAGCAGGCTTTTTATGAAAATACAGATCATGTGATACTTGACAGGACAGATGAAGCAAGCATTATAAGTGCTATAGGCGGACGGCATTTTGACACTATAGTCGACAAGATAGCATACAGTTCAAACGATGTGAAAAATCT
>CADAPR010000010.1 GCA_902789785.1 uncultured Lachnospiraceae bacterium | reverse complement strand
ATGAGCCTTTGCTTTAATAGCTTTACAAGATGGACACCCAGGCCTTTTCCTTCATAGCCTTCTTTTACATCTATCCCGATCTGACGTACATATTTTCCGTCAAGACTTGCTCCCGCCATGCCTTTTATCTTATCGCCGTCTTTTAGCATAACAGCGATCACATCAGGCTGAGTGGGCGAATAGCATAATGCCCTGTGACATACATTTGTCTCACGCATGTTTTCTATATCCTTTTCATCAAGCCAGATCTCATCGCCATTGGGCTTTTCTATCTCGCAGCCTGATGCCGGAAGATTATATATGTGCGTATTGACTATCTCTCTTCCATACTCATGCATTATATAGTCTATGCGTCTTAGATTATCGAAGTTAAAGAACCACTCGGGCTTGCTGTACTTAAACAGTTCCTCGCATCCTCCTAAGATAGATTCATCTGCCATGATATAAGCCTTGCCCATCAGTACGACAACACGAAAAAAAGGATCCATCTTATCTATGATCCTTGCACCCGGCAGTATCTTTGACGGTGCAAGAAAAATACCCGGTGCGATCTCACATGCTTCATCGCCGTTACAGTCCAGGTATATCTGTTTTCTCATGGTTTCAAGTGTTTCTTTCGATATCTTCATATTTTCACATTATCATATTAAGTATAAATGTAGCGATCCATGCGATAGCACACTGCCACAAAACAGTAAGCGCTGCCCATTTTTTGCCGAGTTCTCTGCCTATAGCCGCAATAGCTGCAACACAGGGTGTATACAGAAGACTGAATACAAGTATGGCTGCTGCCGTTGTTGTAGACAGAGCTGCTTCTACTCCTCCTTCATTTGCAAAGAGCATCTCAAGCATAGAAACTACGCTTTCCTTAGCCATAAATCCCGAGATAAGAGCAGTGCATATCCTCCAGTCACCTAAGCCTACAGGTCTCATTAAGGGAACCATTGCTCCGGCAATATGAGCCATGATGCTCTGATGCGAATCGGTCACAAAGTTTAAAGAAGTATCAAAGCTCTTGAAAAACCATACTACGATTGTTGCCAGTAATATCACAGAAAATGCTCTCTGTAAAAAATCCTTGGCTTTTTCCCAAAGAAGCTGTACTACATTCTTCGCACTCGGAAGCCTGTAATTTGGCAGTTCCATGACAAAAGGTACCGCCTCGCCTTTAAATATTGTTCGTTTATATATCATCGCGATCATTATCGCTATTATTATTCCAAGAAAATACAGACCGGTCATTATAAGACCGCCGCGTCTAGGAAAGAAGGCATTTACAAAAAATGCATATATCGGTACCTTAGCGGAACAGCTCATGAAAGGTGTCAAGAGTATGGTCATCTTTCTGTCTCGTTCACTGGGCAGAGTCCTAGTTGACATTACCGCAGGCACGGTACAGCCAAAGCCTATTAGCATGGGAACTATGCTTCTTCCTGACAGACCTATCTTTCTTAAGAGCTTATCCATGAAGAACGCAACTCTTGCTATATATCCGCTGTCTTCAAGTATGGACAGAAAGAAAAACAGAGTTACTATGACGGGAAGGAAGCTTAAAACACTTCCGACACCTTCAAAGATACCGTCTATAACAAGACCTCTTAATGTGTTATTGATACTAAGACTTTCAAATGCAGCCTCTGTAAGATTTTCAAGCCCGCCGATAAGATCTTCCAAAACAGTCTGTAAAAAAGCCCCGATCACGTTAAAGGTTAAGAAAAACACGACTGCCATGATAAGGACAAACATCGGGATCGCTGTAAATCTTCCGGAAAGAATTCTGTCTATACTCTGGCTTCTTGCGTGTTCTTTGCTTTCCTTTGGCTTTGTTACCGCCTCATCGCATACTTTTTTAATGTAGCTGAATCTCATATCCGCTATTGCGGCGCTTCTGTCTAGTCCTCTTTCCTTTTCCATCTGAAGGACTATATGCTCAAGTGTTTCTTTTTCGTTCTGATCAAGATCAAGTCTGTCAAGGATCAGAGTATCGCCTTCTATCAGCTTGCTCGCAGCAAATCTTATCGGGATATCGGCAACACTTGCATGATCCTCGATTAAATGCATGACAGCATGCAGGCATCTGTGAACCGCTCCGCCGTAATCATTTTCATCACAGAAATCCTGTTTTGACGGTCTTTCCTGATAATGCGCCACATGGATCGCATGTTTAACAAGCTCATCGACACCTTCGTTTTTGGCTGCACTGATAGGAACTACCGGAACTCCGAGCAGCTCTTCCATTTCATTGATGTAGACCGCTCCGGAATTAGCCGTCATCTCATCCATCATATTCAGGGCTACTACCATGGGTATATTCAGCTCTAAAAGCTGCATGGTAAGATACAGGTTTCTCTCGATATTAGTGGCATCGACAATATTTATGATGGCAAGAGGCTTTTCATCAAGTACAAAGTTACGCGATACAAGCTCCTCGCTGCTGTACGGACTCATTGAATAGATACCGGGAAGATCCGTAACACTGGTATTGTATCGTTTTCTTATAGGACCGTCTTTTCTGTCGACGGTAACACCGGGAAAGTTTCCGACATGCTGGTTTGAACCGGTCAGCTGGTTAAAAAGCGTAGTCTTTCCGCAGTTCTGATTGCCTACAAGAGCAAATGTGAGAATAGTTTCATCGGGAAGAGGATTTTCATTTTCTTTTGAATGATATCTGCCCTCTTCACCAAGACCGGGATGCTCTTTCCTTTTTCTTGACTTCGCTTTGCTTCCTTCGGGAGACTTTTCACATTCCTTTATCAGGATCTTATCGGCATCATCAAGTCTAAGTGTAAGCTCATAGCCTCTTATCCTGAGTTCCACAGGATCTCCCATCGGAGCATACCTTATGACGGTAACCTCTGTACCCGGGATCACACCCATATCCAAAAAATGCTGTCTGAGGGCACCTTCTCCGCCGACTTTCTCGATTATTGCGCTTTTTCCGAGTCCTAATTCTTTAAGTGTCATCTCAATCTTCTTTCACAAACATAAGGTTGATATCGCAATCTCCCTTAACACCGTTTACGCTTCCGGTGGCAGTATACTGCCATATATCAAATTTATATGGATAGCGAAGCGGAGTTCTGTAATATGCAAACCACTTCGGATATTCTTCAAGCTTATAGATATCTGTCATACGCATATGGCTCTTTAAGTTGCCGTAGATCATGGGTTCATAGCCGGCTTCTTTAACTCTTTCACAGAATGCTATGACTATATCCGTTCTTTCCTGTGGCGTAAGATTTTTTGTTCTGCTCTTGTTAGGATTGGCAGACTGTTCCACGTCTATTACTATGGGAAGCTGGATCGTGGCTTCATATTCCTCTAAAAGATCTATTACAAAGTCCGCTTCCTCTCTGCCTTCGGCAACTGACTTGGCTTCGGTAAAAAAATACACTCCGGCATCCATGCCGACTTCATTGCAGGCTTTGATATTATCTTCAAATGTCTCGTCTTCAACTATCTTTCCGGTCTCGTATCCTCTGTATCCGGCTCTTATCAGAGCAAACTCTATTCCGTCTTTCTTAACCTTTGCCCAGTCGATCTTACCCTGGAACTTGGATACATCTATACCTTTCTTTACCGTAAAACCGTCATCGATATACTGAAGCTCGCCTTCGGACTCACCTGTTTCCTCATTAACTACGGGATATTCAAACTTTTCAAAATCAAGACCGTGCTTTGAAAGTGTCTCGTCAACATCAAAGAAATAATATCCCGAACTGTCCGGAACCACTATCTTTTCGGCATAAACATTTTCAAGAACGGTTAAAACCCCGTCACCCTGTTCAAACATAGCAAGGATCTCATCTTTTAACTTCTGACGTCCTTCATCGCTTTTTTTGTTTTCCGCCTCTATGACAGCATCTGCAACAAGCTTGCTCGCTTCCTCATTGGTGATATAATTGCTGTTCATATCGTTAATGAGTCCGTCCCTTTCAGCAGTAATCCTGATCAGTTCATCTTTAAGCTGCTTTTTCTCATATGCGAGCATTGCACTAAAAGCGATCGCTACTATAAGTAAGAGCGACATCATATAAAAAGCAAGTATTCTGTTTCTTCTTCTTTTTCTTGCAATTCTTCTTTTTTCTCTTACAAAATCGTTCTCGTCATTATAATTTTCTTCTCTAGTCATCGTCACGTTCTTTCTTATACAGGAATGCAGCGTGGTCTCTGTTGTTTTCTCCGTCTTTTCCATACAATATCTTGAGTATTATAGGAGTTGAAATGGATGATACGATTATCAAAAGGATGACCGATGTGAAGTATACCGGCTCCATAAGTCCAACCGACAGTCCCTTCTGGGATACGATAAGAGCAACTTCACCTCTTGTCATCATTCCGACACCTATCTTTAATGAGTCGTTAAAGTTGAACTTGCAGCATTTGGCAACTGCACCGCATCCTATTATCTTGCACAAAAGAGCTACGATCACGAAACCTACTGAAAACAGCAGGATATCAAGATTTATGTTTTCGATATTTGTCTTAAGTCCGATACTTGCAAAGAATATCGGTCCGAAAAGCATATATGAATTGATATCCATCTTTTCCGCAATATACTCGGAATCTCTTATAGAGCAGAGGATGATACCTGCCAGATATGCACCGGTGATATCTGCTATTCCGAAATACTTCTCGGCTATATATGCCATGGCAAAACAGAAAGCAAGTCCCGCGATCGGTATTCTTCTTGTATGCGGATAACGGTTATCAAACCATTTGAATACTTTGTATGATGCAAAACCGACAATCACGGCAAATACAAAGAAGAGCACTGTCGAGATAACGACTGTTAAGGGTTTTGATTCTGGATTCTTGAATCCGATGACAAATGTAAGGACTATGATACCTATAACATCATCTATAATAGCCGCACTTATTATGGTCGTTCCGACTTTTCCCTTAAGCTTTCCGAGTTCCTTAAGTGACTGAACGGTAATGCTGACACTCGTTGCAGTCATGATACATCCGATAAATACAGCCTTGTAGAAATGCTCTGTTCCGAAACCGTCCCATCCGTAGTAGCATAAATAGAAGATCGCTCCTCCCGCAAGTGCTACAAAGACTCCAGCAAGTGCTACCAAAAATGCCGCAAGTCCGGTTTTTCTCATCTCTTTAAGATCTGTTTCCAGTCCAGCGGAGAACATTAAGAGTATTACGCCGATCTCAGCCATCTTTGACAGAAAATCTGACTGAACCACAAGATTCAAAAAACAGGGTCCTATCAGAAGTCCCGCGATTATCTCGCCTACAACCTGCGGTGCCTTGCATTTGCGCGCAACAATACCGAAGAACTTGGCGGCAATGACGATTATCGCCAGATCCCTCAATATAAGATATGATTCCATGATATTTTCACCTCTTTTTAACTGATACCGTTGAGTTCCTGATACAGATCCTTGGCAAATGAATCAGTCATCCCGCAGATATAATCAGTTGCAAGCAACAGTCTTAAATACAATTTTTCTTCTTCACTCTTGTCTTTTGAGAATATCTCATATATTCTTCTGTAATCATCCGATATAAGCGCGACTATTCGCTTTCCGACAACACTTTGCTTTTCATCGGTATCATAATTGATAACGGCTTTTACAAATCGGTCTAAAAGGAAATTGAAAATCGTATCGGCTGCCACCTCAAGTTTATAGATAGGCATTGATGTAAATGAATATCTGAATTCTATATCACCGAGTCTTTCCATGATCTCTTCTTCCGGTGTACCGTGAAAAAGATCATACTGGTAAGTCCCGTTCATTATCTCATCATAATGCTCTATAAAACTGTCACTGGCACAAAAGAGCATCTGTCCCTGAATACTTACTACCCAGTTCTGGACAGCATAGACATCAGGTTTTTCTATACCCTTATCTATTGCCTTTTCATATTTATGCTCAAGTACGTCCACCAGTTTTCTGTATACGCTTGATTCATTTCTGTAGCTGTCAGATGCTTTAAGCTCGTCTAAAAGCTGAGAATAGGTAATACAGTTTTTCTTGATGGAATCCTCCATATCTGCTGTTTTGTAAGCAATATCATCTGCAGCTTCCAGCAGATATGTGAGCGGATGTCTGGCTTTGTTTGTTCCTGTGCTCTGCTCGATATCTTCAAATAAATCCTTTTCAGCATAAAGATATCCCATTTTTTTCGTCTTAATATTACCACTTTTTTTATCGATTTCAAGAGATGATCCGGGATATTTTATTATTGTTGCAAGAAGAGCTTTTGTCAGGTTCATTCCATGCTCATCAACCAGAAAATGCAGCTTGCTGACAACACGCAAAGCCTGCGTATTTCCCTCAAAATTATAGAAATCCTGTTTCATCTGTTCATTTAACAGATCTTCTATAGGTTTTCCTTTAAATGTAAGCTTTTTAAGGTTTGATTTAAACCAGTCCTGTATTGCAGTCTCTCCGAAATGTCCGAAAGGAGGATTGCCGATATCATGGATAAGTCCCGCACACTGCAGTATTGCGCAGATATCCTCTTTTTGTCTTAATCCGAAATTAGGATCAAGATTGCCTGATATGATCTTTTCTCCTACATTCTGACCAAGTGACTTTGCAAATGAGCTTACTTCAAGCGAATGTGTAAGCCTGGTCCTTATAAAATCACTCTTATCAAGAGGAAAGACCTGAGTCTTATCCTGAAGTCTGCGAAATGCAGCACTTCCGATTATCCTGTGATAATCCTTTTCAAACTCTGTACGCAGATCTCTGTTTGTTGTGCTCTTTGTTATAGATCTTATCCTTTCAGGACATAATAGCTGATTCCAGTTCATACTGATATACCCTAAATTTTAAGCCGGCTTATAAAACCGGCTTAAGAATTGTTTTTATTCTGTGTCTTCTTCGGTTGTCTCGTAATCTATCGCTTCAACCTCACCGCTTTCGTTTACCTTTTCACGTACTTTAGCGATCTTTGCGAGCAATACGTTGTTGTTGAGATTTATAAGCTTGACTCCCGAAGTGATCCTTCCGTATGTATTGACATCCTTCATCGAGATCTGAATGATGATCCCTTCAGTTGTTATCATCATGATCTCATGTTCATCGGTAACTGCCTTTACACCAAGAACATATCCTGTCTTTTCCGTTATCTTGTAGCACTTGACACCGCGGCCGCCACGTTTCTGAACATGAAACTCATCAAGTACGGTTCTCTTTCCCATACCTTTTTCGGATACGATAAGAAGTGAATCACCCTGATGATCAAGCTGCATGCCTACGATCTCGTCTCCGTCTGTAAGATTCATACCGATAACGCCCATAGCGCTTCTTCCGGTCTTTCTTACATCTGTTTCCTTGAATCTTATGCACATTCCGTACTTTGTAACAAGGAAGATCTCGGAATCGGCTGTCGTTGTCTTAACTTCTATGAGTTCATCATCATCTCTGAGTCCTATAGCTATAAGACCGTTCTTTCTGATGTTCATGTACTCAGTTACGCAGGTCTTCTTGACAGTTCCGTTCTTTGTTACCATGAACAGGTTATGATCTTCATCATATGTTGTAACAGGTATTACCGCTGATATCTTTTCTCCCGGATTTAGCTGAAGCAGATTGATTATCGCTGTTCCTCTTGCCGTTCTGCTTGCTTCCGGTATCTCGTAAACCTTCAATCTGTATACACGACCGAAGTTAGTGAAGAACATCACATGATTATGAGTATTTGTCATGAGAAGATCTTCGATATAATCATCCTCGATGGTCGTCATTCCCTTGATTCCCTTGCCGCCTCTGTGCTGAGCATGGAAATTGTCAACGGTCATTCTCTTGATATATCCGAGATTTGACATTGTAATGACAACATTCTCATCAGGAATGAGGTCTTCCATTGTTATATCATATTCGTCAAATCCTATCTGCGTCCTTCTGTCATCGCCGTATTTTTCAGCGATTTCCTCAATCTCAGTCTTGATTACACCGAGCAAGAGCTTTTCATCAGCAAGGATTGCCTTTAATTCTGCAATCTTCTTAACAAGTTCTGCATGTTCGTTTTCGATCTTTTCTCTCTCTAATCCTGTGAGAGCACGAAGACGCATGTTTGCAATGGCTTCGGCCTGTATATCAGTAAGCCCGAATCTTTCCATCAACCTGTCTTTAGCTTCCTGAGTCGTCTTTGAAGATCGCATTATCTGGATAACTTCATCGATATTGTCAAGTGCGATGAGCAGACCCTGTAAAATGTGATCTCTCTCTTCAGCCTTCTGAAGATCGAATCTTGTTCTTCTTGTAACTACATCTTCCTGATGCTTTAAGTAATAAATGAGCATATCAAGAAGATTCATTACTCTGGGCTGGTTATTAACAAGCGCGAGCATTATTACGCCGAATGTATCCTGAAGCTGAGTATGCTTGTAAAGCGTGTTTAATACGATGTTAGCATTAACATCCTTACGCAGTTCAACTACAACACGCATACCTTCTCTGTCTGATTCATCTCTCAGATCAGTAATGCCGTCGATCTTCTTATCCTTGTGGAGCTCGGCGATCTTTTCAATGAGTCTTGCCTTGTTTACCATATAGGGAAGCTCGGTTATTATGATCTGATTCTTTCCGTTAGGAAGAGTCTCGATACTTGTAACACCTCTTACCCTTATCTTGCCGCGCCCTGTTCTGTATGCTTCTTCCACTGCACGGGTTCCGATTATAACACCGCCTGTGGGAAAATCGGGAGCCTTGACAAGAGGAAGTATCTCATCTATCTCTGTCTTTCTGTCTTCTTCAACCCTGTTGTCTATAATCTTAACGACTGCGCTTATAACCTCTCTAAGATTGTGAGGAGGGATATTTGTCGCCATACCTACCGCAATACCGGTTGTTCCGTTTACCAAAAGATTTGGATATCTGCTTGGTAAAACAGTAGGTTCCTTTTCGGTTTCATCAAAGTTAGGGACAAAATCAACGGTATCTTTATTGATATCTGATATGAGTTCCATTGAGATCTTTGATAATCTCGCCTCGGTATAACGCATTGCTGCGGCACCGTCACCGTCTACGGAACCAAAGTTTCCGTGACCGTCAACAAGCGGATATCTGAATGACCAGTCCTGAGCCATATTTACTAAAGCTCCATAAATGGAACTGTCACCATGAGGATGGTATTTACCCATCGTATCACCGACTATACGGGCACTCTTTCTGTGCGGCTTATCCGGTGTATTGTTAAGTTCTATCATTGAATAGAGAACTCTTCTCTGTACCGGCTTAAGTCCATCCCTTACATCCGGGAGTGCTCTTGAGGCGATAACACTCATGGCATAGTCAATATATGACGTTTCCATGGTCTTTTTTAGATCTACTGGTTTAATTTTGTCAAAAATCCGGTCTTCCATTGCTTTACCTTTCGGTTTTTATATATCAAGATTCTTTACGTATTTAGCGTTTTCTTCGATGAATTCACGTCTTGGCTCTACCTTGTCGCCCATCAGCGTCGTAAAGGTAAGATCAAGTTCGCTCTCCGAATCTTCATCCATATTTACTCTTAATAAGATACGTGATTCGGGATTCATGGTCGTTTCCCAGAGCTGATCTGCATCCATCTCACCAAGACCTTTATATCTCTGGATCTTGTTATTCTGATCTCTTCCGACTTCTTCTATGATACCTGAAAGCTCATCATCCGAATATGCATACCAGATCTTCTTGTTTTTCTCGAGCTTAAAGAGCGGAGGCTGTGCAAGATAAACATAACCCTGCTTAATGAGCTCAGGCATGAATCTGTATAAGAAGGTGAGCATAAGAGTTGCTATATGCGCACCGTCTACATCGGCATCGGTCATGATGATGATCTTATGATATCTGAGTTTTGAAATATCAAAATCATCATAAATACCTGTACCGAAAGCAGTGATCATGGATTTGATCTCTTCGTTTCCAAGTATCTTATCAAGTCTTGCCTTTTCAACGTTTAATATCTTACCTCTGAGAGGAAGTATTGCCTGGGTAGCACGGCTTCTTGCTGTCTTTGCAGATCCTCCGGCTGAATCTCCCTCGACTATGAATATCTCGCAGTTTTCAGGATTTCTGTCAGAACAGTCTGCGAGTTTTCCTGGAAGAGCCATTGTATCAAGAGAAGATTTTCTTCTTGTAAGATCTCTTGCTTTTCTTGCTGCATCACGTGCGCGCTGAGCTAAGATAGATTTTTCGCAGATCGTTCTTGCAACTGAAGGATTCTGTTCAAGGAAATATGTAAGCTGCTCTGTAACTAAGCTTTCAACAGCTCCTCTTGCCTCACTGTTTCCGAGTTTCTGCTTTGTCTGTCCTTCAAACTGAGGCTCCTCAACTTTGATACTGATGATAGCTGTCAGACCTTCTCTTATATCTTCACCTGTAAGATTCTGATCACTGTCTTTTAATATCTTGTTTGTTCTTGCATAGTCATTAAATGTCTTTGTAAGAGCATTTCTGAAACCTACAAGATGAGTACCTCCCTCGGGAGTGGTTATATTGTTAACAAAGCTTGCAATATTTTCGGTATAACCGTCATTATGCTGGAAAGCTACTTCTACATAAACCTTATTCTTTGTTCCTTCAAAATAAAGGATATCGTTATAAAGAGGAGTCTTGCTCTTGTTAAGGTAAGTAACAAATTCCTTTATACCGCCTTCATAATGAAATGTCTTGGAAATCTCGATCTTATTGCCGTCTTCATCCTTTTCACGCTTATCGATTAGGACTATCTTAAGACCTTTCGTAAGGAAAGCAGTTTCTCTTAGTCTGTTTTTTAATACGTCAAATTCAAACTCGGTAGTCTCAAAAATCGTGGAATCCGGCATAAAATCGACTCTTGTACCGGTTCTTTTATCATCACACTCTCCATCGACCTTTAAAGGATACATTACCTTACCGCGTTCGTAACGCTGCTTGTATATCTTTCCGCCATTATATATCTGAACTTCAAGCCATTCTGAAAGTGCGTTTACAACACTGGCACCTACTCCGTGAAGACCTCCGGATACCTTGTATCCGCCACCGCCGAATTTTCCGCCGGCATGCAATATAGTAAATACAACTTCTACAGCAGGCTTTCCGGCTTTGTGATTTATACCTATCGGTATACCACGTCCGTTGTCTATAACAGTTATTGAATTGTCTTCATTTACCGTAACTTCAATTTCTGAACAATATCCGGCAAGTGCTTCATCGACCGAATTGTCTACTATCTCATAAACAAGATGATGAAGTCCTCTTGAAGAAGTGCTTCCAATATACATACCGGGTCTTTTTCTAACAGCTTCAAGACCTTCCAAGATCTGTATTTGGTCCGCACCATATTGTTCATTTACATTTTCTGCCATAATATGCCATCCTTAATATAATTTATGAAGCCTCGCTAACGCTTCCGTTAGTTACTTTAAATACCTTGTTTACTTCAAATCTGTTATTTACAAACTCATCAAGGCCCGTACAGGTTATTATTGTCTGGATATTTCCTATGCTGTTTAGTAGGAAATTCTGTCTGTTGCTGTCAAGCTCTGATAAAACATCGTCAAGCAGCAAGATAGGTGTATCTTTTGTTATCTTTTTTACGAGTTCTATCTCTGAAAGCTTAAGTGATAGAGCAGCAGTCCGCTGCTGACCCTGTGATCCATATTTTCTGATATCTATCTCTATGTTATTTGTGCTTTCACTTATAACATTAAATGAAATATCATCTCTGTGAGGACCAATAGTTGTCTGTTTTAGCTTTATATCTCTATCATGACTGTTTTCAAGACTTGAAGCATAGCTTTCTATATCAACATTTGGTTCATATATAAGTCTTAACTTTTCTTTTTCTCCGGAAAGATTTGAATGTATTGAAGCAATTATCTCATTAAGCTGATCAACAAACTGCTTTCTTCTTTCAATTATCTTGCTTCCGTAGGATATAAGCTGTTTATCCCAGATGCTTAGTGTATCCTTTAATTCAGGATTTACAAAAAGATTCTTTAAAAGATTATTTCTCTGATTTACTATCTTATTGTAATTATTCAGGTTATAAAGATAGAAATTATCAAGCTGACAAAGCTCAATATCTATAAATCTTCTTCTTTCTGCCGGGCCGTTTTTTATGATACTTAGATCCTCTGGAGAAAAAAATACGATCTTTGTAAGTCCCATGAGTTCGGCGGCTTTTTTTATTTTTACACCGTCTATTGCTATTCCCTTGGACTTTGAACTCCTAAGATGCATATCAATTCTTGTTTCTATATCATCTTTTTCAATAATGGTCCTTATATGTGCCTCCTGATTTCCAAATCTTATTATTTCCTTATCTTTGCTAAGCTTATGCGATTTGGTGGTAGCAGACATATATATTGCTTCAAGGATATTTGTTTTTCCCTGAGCATTATCTCCATAAAGGATATTAGTGCCTTTATCAAAGTTAATCAAAAGAGATTCATAATTACGATAATCACTTAATTCAAGGGATTTAATTATCATTATTTACCTCTTTACTCAATCTTTATCGTATTATTGTCAAATTCAACGATATCACCGCTGTAAAGCTTTTTTCCTCTTTGTATTTCAACAGATCCGTTTACTTTGACCAGTCCGTCATTTATAACAAATTTGGCATCAACACCTGATTCTACTAAACCTGCAGCTTTGAGCGCCTGTCCAAGTTTTATATAATCATCCCTTAGTTTTATAACTTCCATATATGACAAGACCTATCCTACATTGTTGAAATTAACAGGAAGAACCAGATATATATAACTTTCATCCGCATCCTTTATAAAGCAGGGTGCTTTTGAATTAAACATATACATATCTATTGTTTCATCATCTATTACCTTAAGAGCATCTATCAAGAACTTAGGATTAAATCCTATCATAAGACTCTTTCCTTCTTTCTTGATATCTATATCCTCATTCATGCTTCCGAGAGCCGAACTTATCTTAAGTTCCAGTTTTTCATCTTCAATACTTACGATAATAGGCTTCTTATCACCTTCTTTAACAAGAAGAGTCGCTCTGTCTATACAGTTTAAAAATTCCTTTTTGTTAATAGATATCTTTGTCTCATAATTGTTGTTGAGCATCTGATCGACTTTGAAATACTCACCTTCTATAAGACGAGATATAACAGTAGTACTGTCAAATTCAAATATTACATGCTTATCTGTAAAGAAGATTGAAACATCATCTTCATCACTTCCGCCAAGTATCTTGCTTATTTCATTAAGTGTTTTTCCAGGAATTATAACCTTATGATCATCATATTCATCCTTAAGAGAAATATTTCTTATAGAGATTCTGTGACCATCCAAAGAAACAACCCTTAATTTATTGCTCTTTATCTCAAAAAGCTCACCGCTCATGATCTTGTTTGAATCATTTTCATTTATTGAGAAAATGGTCTGTCTTATTATATCCTTTAAAGAAAACTGGGATATGATAAGAGGGTTTGCTTTTTTGACCTGCGGAAGATATGAAAAATCTTCTCCTGACTTTCCAATAATAGTGAATTTAGCTTTTTCACAAGTTATATAAGCCTTGTTATCATCATCTGTCTCGATCTTAACCACACTGTCAGGAAGCTTTCTTACAATATCAAGGAACATCTTTGCATCAATAGCAATGATTCCTTTTTCTATTATCTGGCCTTCAACTATTGTTTCAATACCAAGTTCCATATCATTTGCAGTAAATTTTATATTTCCTGCTGTTGAATCAACAAGAATGCATTCAAGTATAGACATCGTAGTTTTACTTGGTACTGCTTTTGATACTATAGAGAGACCATTAAGCAAATCTGATTTCTGACATAATATTTTCATGTTGATAATTCCTTTCCGGCCGTAAGGCGAATCCTTTGTTATATATTTTATAAGATTTTAGAAGTATTATTAATAAGGGATGTAAATATGTGGAAAACCATTATTCTTAGCATTATTAAAGGATTTTTTACAAATATTCTTATGTGAAAAATAAAGAATAAGATGTTGATAAATTGATAGTTATCAACATATAAAAATCATCATAAAAATGTTAAAAAAATTATCCACATACTATTTACATATATTTCACATCAGTTTTGTGGACTGATCTTTACTTTTATGTTATTTATCCTGTTTGCATATTCAGGATCCTTTAAAAGATCTTCTTTTACTCTTTTATATCCGTGAATAACTGTTGTATGATCCTTTTTCATCAGATATTTAGCTATATCTTCGTAAGTCATATCTATTATCTGTCTGCAAAGATACATAAATATATGTCTTGGAGTAACTATTTCCTGATTTCTTCTTGAAGATCTCATATCTTCTGGACTTACTCCAAATTCCTCACATACAACATTTAATATATAATCAGGAGTTATAAGTTCATTCTGATTCTGATTTATTATATTCTTAAGAGCTTTTTCTGCTGTATCAAGAGTTATATGATCGGTATTTTCTATTCTTGATATATTTATTATCTGATTAAATGCTCCTTCAAGCTCTCTTATATTTGATTTAACATTTTCAGCTATATATTTGATGATATCATCATCTATCTTTTTGGCATTGTTTTCAGCCAACTGTCTCAATATAGCCATACGGGTTTCATAGTCCGGAGCCTGAATATCAACTATAAGACCCATAGCGAATCTTGATTTGAATCTTGCATCAAGGGTTTCAAGTTCTTTAGGAGGTTTATCTGATGATAGTATTATCTGTTTACCGGCAAGATGAAGAGTATTAAAAGTATTGAAAAACTCTTCCTGAGTTGCATCTTTACCTATTATAAACTGAATATCATCTACCATAAGGACATCGGCATTTCTGTATTTGTCTCTCATTTTAGTGATAGTAGACTGATTACCGCTTCTTATAGATTCAATAACATCGTTGGTAAAATCTTCACTTGTAACATAAATAACATTTGTATCGGGTTTGCTTTCCAAAGTGAAATGTCCGATCGAATGCATTAGATGTGTCTTGCCAAGACCTGCACCTCCATATATATAGAGAGGATTGTATATTTCTCCTGGAGATTCTGCTACGGCAAGTGCTGCTGAATGAGCAAGCTTGTTATTGCTTCCTATTACAAATGTCTCAAATTTGTACTTTGGATTTAGATTTGCATTTTTATAGTTAATGCTCTGAGTTATATCAACATATTCTTCATTATCTTCCTTTGAATTATCCAAAACAAATTCAATATCAAAAGAATCGTTGAAAAGAACAGATATAGCTTCCTTGAAAAAATGCTTATATTTCTTATTGATATAATTAAATGCCTGAGGATTATCTGACGGGATCAGTATAAATACGGTATTTTCTTCGATTTTATAAAAATCCAGGGGAAGGATCCAAGTATTGTAGGAAACAGAATTCAATTCATATTCTGTCTTAATATACTCCTTTATCTTTTCCCAGTTTTCCTTTATTTCTTGCATTTTATTCCCCATTGTAAAAATTATATAAACAATCTATTATATATTACTCTAAAATAAATAAAATTTCAAATTATATAATAATCCACTAAAACGTTATGTAAAGTGATTAATTATTTGTGAATATGTCAGAGAAAAAATGTGGATTGTGGATATGTGGATAACTATTGTGAATAAAATAAACAGCGTAAAATGTGCATTTTCTTTAAATTCTTAATTTTTTATAAACACACTTTTCCACATGTTATACACAAAAAGTGGATAAAGAATAAAAAAATGAGTGTTATTCACAAAATTTAGTGGATATCTAGATATTGTGGTGGATAACAAAAAAATATAACTATATATAGATTGCTTATTTTGAAGATTATTAATTATGTAATTCTTCCCGTAAAATAAGCATTTTCTTTACTTGACGTGGAAAGTATCTTCTAATATAATTGATACGATTGTTTCCTATAAGAAAAGGAGGTGTTGACGCATGAAGATGACATTTCAGCCTAAGAAGAGACAGCGTTCTAAGGTACATGGTTTCCGTTCAAGAATGAGTACTCCGGGTGGAAGAAAAGTTTTAGCTTCCAGAAGAGCAAAAGGAAGAAAGAAATTATCAGCTTAGGCCGCAATTATGTGGCCTTTATTTCTTCTATTTAATAAAGGAATATGAAAAATACCGAAAGTTTAAAGAAAAATACTGATTTCAGACATGTTTACGGTGAAGGGCTCATAAAAGCCAATAAGTATTTGGTTATGTATAAAATAGGAAATGATCTCACTATCAACCGTCTGGGTATATCAGTAAGCAAAAAAGTCGGAAACAGTGTGGTCAGACACAGAATGACCAGACTTGTCCGCGAAAGTTACAGACTGCATGAAAAGGTATTCAATAGTGGTTTGGATATTGTAGTCGTAGTTAAACCGGGCGCTTCCAAGTGTACATATTGGGAAATTGAAAGCGCTATGTTACATCTTGCAAAGCTTCATGGATTAGATTAAATATGAAGAAACTCTTTATACATATTATAAAGTTTTATCAGAAATATATTTCTCCCATGAAAAGTACCAAATGTCCATATTATCCGTCATGTTCGGCTTACGGACTTGAAGCGATTGAAAAATACGGTGCTTTTAAAGGCGGTATGATGGCTGCCTGGAGAATATGCAGATGTAATCCGTTATCAAAAGGCGGGTATGATCCCGTAAGAGATAACACAAAAGTAAAAAAGATTGTTAAGAGGAGTAATGTATGACAGCAATGTTGCTTACAAAATATAATGGAGCAATACTCGGACCTATAGCAAGGATTCTCGGATACATAATGAACTGGATCTTTATCTTCCTTGATAAGATAGGTATCCCGAATATAGGTCTTGCCATTATATTATTTACCATCGTTATATATATGTTACTTCTTCCTTTGACCATTAAACAGCAGAAGTTTTCAAAGCTTTCTGCAAAGATGAGTCCTGAATTAAAGGCGATTCAGAAGAAATATGAAGGCAAAAAAGACAATGAATCAATGACAGCAATGAACCTTGAAACACAGGAAGTATATGCAAAGTACGGTGTTTCTCCTTCAGGAAGCTGTGTACAACTGTTGATTCAGATGCCCATCCTTTTTGCTCTTTACCGTGTAATATATGCAATTCCGGCATATGTTCCTATGGTTAAGAATGTATTTACAGATCTTGTAGAAGGTCTTTTTACACAGAAAGAGGCAGCAACAGAGTTTTTGCAGAATCTTCATAATTCTTCAATGTATGCAAAGCAGTTTACGAATGAACTGTTTATAGCAGGGAATAAGGAGTATATAACAAATACATTTATTGATTGCTTAAACAGAGCAAGCACCGAGGACTGGGTAAGTCTTAAGGAAAAGTTTTCAGGTTTATCCGCAACAATAGATACAACTGTAACTCAGCTTGATATTTATAACAATTTCCTCGGACTTAATGTAGGAAATTCTCCTTCATTTACGATTAAGACTGCATTCGCTGAAAAAAACTGGCTTCTTATAATCGGAGCTTTGATGGTTCCGGTTTTGGCAGGTCTTACGCAGTGGCTCAATACAAAGCTTATGCCTCAGGCATCAAATAATGATCAGGCAAGTGAAAATGATACAATGGCCCAGTCAATGAAAGCCATGAATACAACAATGCCGATTATGTCAGCAGTTTTCTGTTTTTCACTTCCTGTAGGTATGGGTATCTACTGGGTAGCCGGTGCCGTAATAAGATGCATACAGCAGGTTATCATAAACAAGCATCTCGATAAGCTTGATTTTGATGAGATAGTTGAGAAAAACAAAGAAAAAGCAAAAGCCAAGATGCAGAAGAAGAAAGAGTATGTAAATCAGCTCAGCAGTAAGGCTACTGTAAATACCAAAAACATTGGTGTTAACTCAAATGTATCTCAAAAAGACAAGGAAGAAGCACTTAAAAAAGCTGCAGCAAGCAGAAGCAATGCAAAACCCGGAAGTCTTGCAGAAAAAGCAAATCTGGTAAAGCAATATAACGAACGAAATAATAAACAATAAAGTAGGGGAATAAACTATGGATTATAAGGAATTTAGTGCAAAGACAGTTGATGATGCCATAACTGAAGCTTGCAAGGAATTCGGTGTTGCAAGTGACAAGCTTGACTATGAAGTAGTGAACGAAGGAAGCACAGGCTTTCTCGGGATCGGTTCTAAGGAAGCTGTTATAAAGGCTAAGATCAAGTCATCTATTATTGACAATGCAAAGACATTCTTAAATGAAGTATTTGCTGCTATGAATATGGTAGTTGTTATCAATGTTGAGTTCGATGCTGATAACAAAGAAATGGTTATCGACCTTTCAGGAGATGATATGGGTGTTCTTATCGGTAAGAGAGGACAGACTCTTGATTCTCTTCAGTATCTTACATCACTTGTTGTCAACAAGGGTGAGGAAGATTATATAAGAGTAAAGGTTGATACAGAAAACTACAGAAAGAGAAGACAGGATACTCTTGAAAATCTTGCAAAGAACATAGCTTTCAAGGTTAAGAGAACAAAGAGAAGCGTTTCTCTTGAGCCGATGAATCCTTATGAGAGAAGGATCATCCATTCTGCTCTTCAGAATGATAAGTTTGTTACAACACACTCTGAAGGTGAAGAGCCTTTCAGACATGTAGTTGTTACAATGAAAAAATAATGATTTTAAGGCTCAGTCAGGCTGCTTTTTGCAGTCTTACTGAGTCTTGCTTTTTTCATGAAAGATTATGAATAATAATGAAACGATCGCTGCTATAGCGACAGGTCTAAGTGAATCCGGTATTTCAATAATCCGCGTCAGTGGTCCTGACGCTTTTTCTATTGCAGACAAAATATTTAAATGCAGTGACAATAAAAAGGTATCGGAATATGAAAGTCATACCATTCATTATGGTTTCATCAGGGAAAATAACGAGATAATAGATGAAGTCATACTGAGTGTTATGAGATCTCCAAGGAGCTATACTACCGAAGATACCGTGGAGATAAACTGTCACGGAGGACTGCTGATAACCAAAAAGGTACTTGAAGCAGTAATAAGAAACGGTGCAAGACTGGCTCTTCCGGGAGAATTTACAAAAAGAGCATTTTTAAACGGTCGTATAGATCTGACAAGAGCTGAAGCTATAATGGATGTGATCAGTGCAGATAATGAACTGGCACTCAAGGCATCAGTAAAGCATTTAAGGGGAGATATATTTGAAAAGATACTTAATCTGAGAAATGAGATCATACACGAGACCGCATATATCGAGTCTGCTCTGGACGATCCTGAACATATAAGTCTTGACGGCTACAGTGATACACTTAAAGAAAAGATAAACAGCATTCTTTGTGAACTTATTAAAATGGAAGAATCCGCTTTGGACGGACAGATAATAAAGGATGGTATCCTTACAGTAATAGTCGGTAAACCGAATGCAGGTAAATCTTCATTTTTAAATATGCTCATTGGCAGGGAAAAGGCTATAGTTACCGATATTGCCGGAACTACAAGAGATGCGCTTGAGCAGCATGTAAGAATAGGAGATCTAAGTCTTAATCTCGTTGATACCGCAGGGATACGTTCAGCAAAGGATGAAGTAGAAAAGATCGGTGTGGAAAAATCAAAGGAATACTTAAAAGAGGCAGATCTTGTGCTCTTTATTGTTGATTCATCCATCAAACTTGATAAAAACGATCTTGATATAATAGATCTTATAAAAGACAAGAATGTTATAATCCTTTTTAACAAGAGTGATCTTTCAAGTGTTATAGAAGAAAAGGATGTAACTGATAAGTTCAAAGATCTGGACAATCTGCGAGTTTTAAAGATATCCGCAAAGGAAAAAACCGGTATTGAGCAGTTTTGTGATCTGATAAAGGAATTTATTCTTGATCAGAGCATATCTTCAAACAATGAACTTTTAATAACAAACGAAAGACATAGAGAAAAGATTCATGAAGCTATTGAAAGTCTGAATCTTGTTATGGATAGTATTAATAAGAACATGCCTGAGGATTTCATGACGATCGATCTTATGAGTGCTTATGCTTCACTCGGAGAAATAATAGGTGAAGAGATAAGTGAAGATCTTGCAGATGAGATATTCTCAAAGTTCTGTATGGGTAAGTAATGGTGAGTAGGATAAGAGAAAAAGTAGATGTTTGTGTTGTAGGAGCAGGTCATGCGGGTTGTGAAGCTGCTCTTGCCTGTGCGCGTCTTGGTCTGAATACTGTGATATTTACTGTCAGTGTTGACAGTATTGCTCTTATGCCCTGCAATCCGAATGTCGGAGGAAGTTCAAAGGGTCATCTTGTAAGAGAACTTGATGCTCTTGGCGGAGAAATGGGAAAAAATATCGACAGGACATTTATCCAGTCAAAGATGTTAAATGTTTCCAAGGGTCCGGCTGTTCATTCCTTAAGAGCCCAGGCGGATAAAGCTGAATACACCAGAGCGATGAGAAAGGTTTTGGAAAATCAGGATAATCTCACAATAAAACAGGCTGAAGTAACTGAACTGTTAACCGTTGAAGATATAGCTCATCTTAATGATGAAAACGAAGTAACCGAATATGAAAAGAATGATAAAAAGCTTATTATAGGCGGTGTAAAGATATATACGGGTGCAGTATATGAATGCAAAGCTGTTGTTCTGTGTACAGGAACATATTTAAGAGCAAGATGTCTTTGCGGTGAAGCAATAACATATACGGGTCCAAACGGACTGCAGCCTGCGAATCATCTTCCTGATTCCATAAAGAAACTCGGAATTGAACTAAGAAGATTCAAAACCGGAACACCTGCAAGAATGGATAAGAGATCTATAGATTTTTCAAAGATGATACCTCAGTACGGAGATGAAAAGATAGTACCTTTTTCATTTTCAACAGACCCCGAAAGCATTCAGATCGAACAGGTTCCATGTTATCTGACATATACTAATGAAGAAACTCATGAGATAATAAGAGCAAATCTTGACAGATCACCGATCTATGCAGGTGTTATCGAGGGAACAGGTCCCAGATACTGCCCGTCTATAGAAGATAAGGTTGTCAAGTTTCCTGAAAAAGAGAAACATCAGGTATTTATAGAGCCTGAAGGACTTCATACTAATGAAATGTATGTCGGAGGAATGAGCTCTTCTCTTCCGGAAGACGTTCAGCTTGCAATG
Organism: uncultured Lachnospiraceae bacterium; assembly: GCA_902789785.1. Lineage (GTDB taxonomy): Bacteria > Bacillota > Clostridia > Lachnospirales > Lachnospiraceae > Colinaster. The sequence continues at coordinate 2,445 of CADAPR010000010.1, read as the reverse complement.
TACAGAACAGTTCCGGGACTTGAAAACTGCAAGATTGTAAGAAATGCATATGCAATAGAATATGATTGTATAGATGCTATGCAGCTTTTGCCGACTTTGGAGTTTAAAACAGTCAGTGGTCTTTTTGCTGGCGGACAGTTTAACGGGAGCAGCGGTTATGAGGAGGCTGCAGCTCAGGGACTGGTTGCGGGTATAAATGCAGCAATGCAGATAAAAGGAAAAGAACCGCTTATCATAGACAGATCTGAAGGCTATATCGGAGTTCTTATAGACGATCTTGTAACAAAGGAAAGCTTTGAACCTTACAGAATGATGACTTCAAGGGCTGAGTACAGACTTTTGCTTCGTCAGGACAATGCAGATTTAAGACTCAGAAAGAAAGGCTACGAGATAGGACTTATCAGTGAAGAACAGTATAAGCATCTGATCGATAAGGAAAAAATGATCTCTGATGAGATTCAAAGGCTAAAATCAACTATAGTAGGAGCAAATGCTAGAATCAGCGCATTTATGGAAAAGTATGATTCTCCTGCTTTAAGAACAGGTTGTTCACTGGCCGAGCTTATGTGCAGACCGCAGTTTGATTATGAAAAGCTGTCAGAGATAGATGATGAAAGAATAAAGCTGCCGGATGAGGTCATCGAACAGGTAGAGATCGAGATCAAATATGAAGGATATATAAAGCGTCAGATATCTCAGGTTAAGAGTTTTAAAAAGATGGAAAGCAAGAAGATACCTGAAGATATTGATTATGATGATGTAAACAGTTTAAGAAGAGAAGCTCGCCAGAAACTTAAGATGTTCAAACCCGTATCAGTCGGACAGGCATCAAGGATTTCCGGTGTTTCTCCAGCTGACATATCTGTACTTCTTGTTTACTTAAGTTCGAGGTATCCTAAGAATAATGAATGAAATTGACAGACTTAAAGAAATTGTTGAAAAGTTAAGATCTAAAGACGGCTGTCCCTGGGACAGGGTTCAAACTCATGAGAGTTTAAAAGCTGCCTGCATTGAAGAAGCCGCAGAAGTGATCGGAGGCATCAACATCCTTGATAAGACTGGTAAAGAGGAAAACCTTAGGGAGGAACTTGGTGATCTTTTATTGCAGGTAATGTTTCATGCAGTAATAGCTGAGGAAGAGGGAAAATTTACTTTTAATGATGTAGTAAGTACGATCAATGAAAAGATGATCCGCAGACATCCTCACGTTTTTAATAATGTAGAATATGCAAGCGATGAGGAAAGACATGCTGCCTGGGAAAAGATCAAAAAAGAAGAAAAGCTTGGTCGTGAGTGGGAAGCAGCTTATCTTGAAGATGCTATGAAGGAAGCAAAGCAGCTGATAGCAAGAGCTCAGGAAAGAAAAGGATTTGTTAAGGATAATGAGTGATAACTCGTTTTTCATACAGGGCTTAAAAGAATATGGTTTTGATCCGACTGATGAGCAGATTGAAAAGTTTATAAGATATTATGATCTTATAATAGAATGGAATGAAAAAATCAATCTTACTGCTATAACGGAATACAAGGATGTCATGATCAAACACTTTCTCGATTCCGTTTCGATAATCAAAGCTGTAGATATGTCAAGTGTTAATTCGCTTATCGATATCGGTACCGGAGCCGGATTTCCCGGTATCCCGATAAAGATAATGTTTCCTGATATAAAGATCACTCTTTTAGATTCTTTAAAAAAACGACTGAATATATTAGACTTGATAATAGATGAGTTAAACCTTAAAGATATATATACTATTCATGGTCGTGCAGAGGATATTGCAAGAGATCCTAAACACAGAGAAAAATATGATCTTTGTGTTTCGCGTGCAGTTGCAAACCTAAGTACTCTGTCTGAATTATGCATTCCGTTTGTAAAGCCAAACGGTAAATTTGTTTCTTACAAATCAGAAAAAGCGGATGAAGAACTTGAAAAAGCAAAAAATGCCATAAGGCTTTTAGGAGGCAAGGTTACATCTGCTGTTTCTTTTGAACTTGAAGATAATATTCGTACACTTATAGTTATAGATAAAACTGAATCAACAAACAAGAAATATCCACGTAAAGCAGGTACACCTGGGAAAGAACCTCTATGATAAATATTATGCTTGTTGATGATCACGTACTGTTTCGCGAAAGTTTAAGAGTATTGATCGAAAAAGATAAGTTCATAAAAGTTTCATGTGAAGCAGCAACTATGTCGGAATGCATAAACTGTCTGCGTTTTCATGACGTGGATATTGTTCTTCTTGATATAACTCTTGGTGATGAGAACGGTTTGGATATTTTGGAGTTTATAAGAAAGAAAAAGATAAACACTAAAGTGATAATGCTCACAATGCACAAGGAAGTAGAAAACCTTGTACGTGCAATGGAACTTAAGACTAACGGATATCTTTTAAAAACTATAACCCATGATGAATTGTTTACTGCAATCCATGATGTTTA
>CADAPR010000009.1:6479-33255 GCA_902789785.1 uncultured Lachnospiraceae bacterium | reverse complement strand
TCCTTTTCAGTCCTTTATGGCGGGACTTGATGCCATCATCCCGATCGGATTTGGTACGCTCTATGTCATTACAAATGCAGTTTTACTTGTTTTCGCACTCGTATTTGACAGACACTACATAGGGATAGCGACATTTATAAATCTGTTTTTGCTAGGATATATAACTCAGTTCACATACGAAATGCTCACAAAGCTCATTACTGATCCCTCGATGCCAGTAAGGATCATATGCCTTGTTGTCGGAGTCGTTATCATCTGCTTCGGATCAGCACTCTACATGACTGCGGATCTTGGTGTTTCCACATATGATGCGATAGGTAAGGATAATCACCGATCTTGTATGTGTTATCCTCGGATCGGTCTTATTCATCATGTCGGGCGGTCTGATCTCACAGATACCCACCATTGCCGGTATCGGAACGATCATCACGGCTTTTTTCATGGGGCCTCTGATCGAATTCTTCAATGTGCATATAGCAAGACCATTACTTAAAAACGCAAGCAGTACATGACTGCTTGCGCTTTATCTTATTCTCCGTAGAGGATCCTTGCGTATTCTGAATCCTTGTCAAGTATGAGTGTCTTGTTCTTTCCAGCTAAAGCTCCCAATGAATCCAGCCCTCTTAAGTAATTATAGAATTCGGCTTTTCCTTCATCATTGTAGGCATTTGAAAGGATCTGCATGTATTTTGCTTCACCCTCGGCTTCTATCTTTGCCGCATCCTTTTCGGCATTGGCCTTTAAAATGCTGACCTGCTTGTCTGTTTCGTTTCTGATCTTCTGTGCTTCCGCCTGACCTTTTGCAGCATAGCCTGCCGCTATGTTGTTTCTTTCTGAGATCATTCTCTCGTAAACAGCTTCCTTGTTGTCATCAGGCAGATCAAGAGCCTTTATCTCGGCAAGTTCTATATCTATTCCGTACTGTTTGATATCTGTATTGGCTTCCTTTGTGATCATATCTGTCAGTGTCGTTCCTCTGGCAGCGATTATCTCGTCCTGAGCCATTGATGATATTGTATTCTTTGTCGCATTGTATACCGCAGCCTCAATACGCTCTTCAGCCCTTCCTCTTATCGCTCCGAGTGTCTGGTAATACTTGGTGGGATCTGTGACCGACCAGATAACGTAATTGTCAGCGATCATCGACTTCTTGTCCGATGTTATTACATCTGATACCGGTATGTCATACATGATATCACCGGTATAGACAGATGTTACGCTCTCAATGAAAGGTGTATGAAAGTGCATTCCCGTCTCGGAGACTACAGACTGTATCTTTCCGAGCCTGATTATCATTGCTGCTTCATTGGGTTTAACAGTATATGCCGAAGCTCCGATTATTATCGTCACAGCACATGCCAGTACAAATATGATCAGTGCATTTCTTATCTTCTTCATTGCTCCACCTCCTGTGTCAGTCCTGTTTCAGCTGTCTGTGAATCCAAAGAATTGAAACTGTCAAGGGGCATCATCGTCTGTGTGTTTCCGTCAGTGATTATGACTTTTAATCCGGGCAGTATCTGCTCCATCTTTTCATAGAACATACGACGCTTTGTAACAAGCGGGAATTTCTGATATTCCGTATAGGTCTCGTTAAATCTTGCGACCTGACCTTCAGCTTCGGCGATCCTTGCTTCCTTGTTTGCATTTGCCCTCTGAACTATCGCGTCAGCTTCTGCTTCCGCCTCGGGTATCTTCTGGTTCTGATACTGGTAAGCATTGTTCTTTGCCGTATCAGCTCCCTGCTTTGCAGTCTCAACAGCCTTGAATGCAGCAACTATCTGCTCTGTAGGAGGTGCTGAATCCTGGATCGTTATATTGATAACCGTAAGACCGATATTCTGCTTGTTAAGCTCCTCTAGCATAGCAGCCTTTACATCAGCCTGTATCTGGCTTTTTCCCGTGGTCATAGCTTCATCTACAGTGTAGTTTGATACTACGGTCCTTATATTTGCCAGAGCGATATTTGAAAGGATAGCTTCCGGATTTTCACTGTTATACAGATAAGCCACAGGATCCGAAACTCTGTACTCCAGATAGAAATCGATATTTAAGAGATTAAAATCCGAAGTTATCATTATCCCGTTTTCGGTATCGGTCAGATTCTGACCAGTCTCCGAAACAACATATCCTATTCCGGTGCCGTGTGTCGTCATGTCGACCTTATGTACCGACTGCCACGGCGGCTTGAAATACATTCCAGCCGTATTAACCTTTACTATGCTTCCAAACTGTGTCACCACGGCATTCTTCTGCTCGTTGACGGTATAGAAGCATCTGCATAATGTAATGATCATAATGACAACGATAAGGCATGTCACGATTATCTTGATAGCGCGGCCGCCCTGATTGGCATTTATGATGTCATCTTCTTTTTTGTTACCCATCTTTTTTCTCCCTCATATTATTTGGATTTGACCATCCCTACAAGTTTATCGAGTAATGCTTGCATATGTCAACATTTTCCCGATTACTTTAATGGTATTTTACATTCATTTATATAAGTTTTAAATGATCGTGCAGACATGATAAAGGTCTGTATTTTGTCCGATTCACAGTATTTTACCCTCCTTTTCATGTAAATATCTCCAAAAGGCAAAAATATAGCGCAGGTTATACCTGCGCTATCTCTACAGTGCTTTCTTTAACTTTTCTTCCAGTGCTTCTTTTGGCATTGCTCCGAGCGCCTGATCTATGACCTTTCCGTCTTTGATTATCACAAAGCACGGTATGCTCATTACGCCGTATTTGGCTGCGAGCAGCTCCTCATCATCGATATTTACTTTTCCGACCTTTGCCACTTTGTCATATTCATCGGCAAGCTTTTCAACAACAGGTCCCATCATCTTGCATGGACCGCACCAGTCTGCGTAGAAATCAACAAGTACCGGCAGCTTGCTTTTTAACACCTCTTCATCAAAGTTTTCATTTGTAAATCTATATTCCATAATGATCTCCTTTCTTTTTGCTTGTTTTTCCTTGCTGCTAAGTTTATTATATATGGTATAAAAAACTTATCAAGTACGCAAAAAATATTAACCAGGTAAGGAAAAACTGACTATGAGCAAAAAAGAAACATTATGCGAAAACATCGCAGGAGCGGGATGCGGCTTAAAAAAAGTCATTGATATCGTTGGCGGAAAATGGAAGATCATGATCCTATGCATTATAGACAGGGATGAGACCGTAAGATACGGAGAACTAAAAAGAGCTGTCTTTGGCATAACAAACACGATGCTAGCCCAGTCCCTTAAGGAGCTGGAAAATGACGGTCTCGTGATCAGAAAGCAGTATGATGAGATGCCTGTCAGAGTGGAATATACTCTTTCTAAGAAGGCAAAGTCTCTCATACCTATCCTTCTTCAGTTAAAGAAATGGGGAGAAATCAACCTGTAATGAATGATAATACAAGTTCAGAAAATCAAAGACGGCTTATAGAACTGGCCAAAAGAAGCTACGAAACAAACTCTTTTACATTCACCGATTTCTTATCCATGGCTGAGCTTTCCGACTTTTATGAGATCGAAAGCGTTCTTGGATATGCCTGCCCCACGTTAAACGGAGGATGTGATATGAGCGAGCGAAAGATGATTAGATTCGGCGATCCTGTCGAGTTTGGCTATGAACAGCCTTTCCCGATAGATACTCTTATCATAGAGCCCCTAAATGAAAAATTCTCGGATGATCTTAACCACAGAGACTTTCTTGGGGCACTGATGAATCTTGGAATAAAGCGTCAGATGTTAGGAGATATCTTTGTTAAGAACAACAAAGCCTGTCTCTTTTGCAAAGACTCTATATCAGAATATATAACAGAAAGTCTTTCCCGCATAAAGCATACGAGTGTGAAAGTGAGTAAAGGCATAGATACAAGTGATATCACTTCTCCCACTCTTTTAGATAAGACGATACAGATCTCATCCAACCGTTTAGATGCCATCATATCAAAAGTCTACAATCTCTCAAGAAACGATTCTCTTATGCTCTTTCAGTCGGGACTGGTATATATAAACGCAAGACAGTGTACGGAGAATGCCCAAAAGGTAATACCCAAGGATCTGATATCCGTAAGGGGACACGGAAGATTTGAATTTGACGGCGAGCTAAACGTCAGCAAGAAGGGGAAGCTAAACTGTTTGGTAAAGATCTACCAATAAAACTAAAAACATGACGTCAATTAATGTCATTGATGATTTCCTTTGCTATGCCGATAATATAATCATCACTTATAGGAGAAAAGATATGAAGAATACAAGTATTTTTAATGAGACACTTACAACACTTGAGACCAGGAGAAGCTGCAGAGCCTTCAAGCCTGACATGATAAGCGAGGACGAGCTCAATGCTATCCTTAAGGCAGGTACGTTCGCACCTACCGGCATGGGCAAGCAGAGTCCGATAATCATAGCCGTTACAGATCAGGATCTCAGGGATGAGATCGCTGCAAACAATGCAAAGATCGGCGGATGGGAAGCGGGCTTTGATCCTTTCTACGGAGCACCTGTTATCCTTATAGTACTCGCGGACAAGACAGTTCCCACTCACGTATATGACGGATCCCTTGTCATGGGCAACCTTATGAATGCAGCTGAAAGCATCGGAGTCGCAAGTATCTGGATCCACAGAGCAAAGGAGGAATTTGAATCTGACTTTGGCAAGGTCATCTTAAGAAGACTGGGTATAGAGGGCAATTATGAAGGAATAGGCCACTGTGCTTTAGGATATGCCGCAGAGCCTGCAAAGGAAGCTGCTGAGCGAAAAGAGGATTACGTATATTTCATTTAACAAGAGATAATAAGAAGAAGAATATCATGGATGTATGCGCAGCGGGTGAAGTAAGCCTTTCACATCATGACTGGTACGAACTGTATCTTTCTGCAGGCAAATACCTTCCTTAGATCTAAAGATAAAAAATGCAATATCTGCTCCCATACGGTGCAAATATTGCATTTTTATTAATCTTCACTTATCGTCTGTATCGCTTCCATTCTGATCATTTTGATCTTTTCTGTCTTTGGAGTGATTATCTTCACAATCATCCATTCATCATCAACATCGATGATCGTATTTGAGCCATGCTTTGTATTTCCGTAAGTAACTATGTCCGAATCCATATAGTCTTCCTTTAATCCTATCTTTACGCTCTTTCCTGCATATTCTTTAGCAAGTCTGACAAGATCCTTTCTTGCCTCGTTAAAGGACGTTCCCTTCATCTTTGTAAGCTCACCTTCAAGCTTATCCATCCTTCTTTTAAGTTCGCCTGCCTGACAGAAAGCATACAGGCCCATTAAGGAAAATACCAATGCCACGTATTCCATCTATCCTTCCTCCTTTATCTCAAATGAAAGAATAGATGAGACCGGTAATAGCTTTTCTATCTGTCCCTTTTTCGTACTTGCGCTTACTTTCATCCAGTTTCCCTCAAATTCTGTTATGATGCAGTCAGAGTCATAAAGATCTATATCCGCTTCTCCGTCAAAAAAAGTGAGCTTCACCTTTTTGCCGACAGCCGTTTTAAGAAGTCTGCTGACAGGTGATTGAGGTGCACTATCACACTCTGTCACATCATCCTTTAACAGGTAGTCACAGCTGACTCCAAGGATAGATGCGATATCTCCTATCTTATCAATATCCGGCATTACCGTTGCGGACTCCCATCTGCTCACAGTCTGTCTGGTCACAGAAAGCTTTTGAGCAAATTCCGACTGTGTCAGTCCTGCATCTTTTCTTTTCTTTGCAATCTTGTTTCCAAGTTCGTTCATATCTGTATCCTCTCGTTTTCTTTGATGGTTTGATTGTATGATCAGGATCTGACTAAATCAAGAAATCTGCATGTTCAAAATGTAACATGGCTGTTTACATCCTGACATTTTTCGAGGATGTTATAGATCCCGTCCTGTGATAAAACTCCGCGTTTTAAGTCTTTAGGCAGCTTTCCTGCTTCATCGAGTGCAAGATCATCCTTCCAGAGCTTGCTTGTATAGTATTCTTCCAGTTTTTTGATCTTAGGCATCAATCTTTCATACTCTTTAAGCTTGCCATCAAGTTCATCAAGAAGCACTGTAGCCTCATCAAGGATCTCTTCCATCTGTTTTATACGTTCAACCGCTCTTTGCTGTCTATTCATTCTGTTTTCCTTTTCTATGTAGATATCACATGTTTCCATCTCATTATGGTACAATATGAACTGTTAGGCAACACCAGTCACCTTTGGGACTTTCAAAAGACAGCAATAAAAAAGGAGCACATATGAAATATCTTATCATCGGGACCGGAGGCACGGGAGGAGCGATAGGCGCATATCTGGCAAAGGCTTCAAAAGATGTTACTTTTATCGCCCGCGGCAAGCATCTTGATGCAATAAAAGAAAAGGGATTGAGGATAATAAGACCAAACGATGAATTTACACTCTTTCCAGCAAAGGTGACGGATTTGGAAAGCTATGATGAAAAGCCCGACGTGATCTTTGTATGTGTAAAAGGATATTCGCTTGACTCTGTCATACCTCACCTAAAAAGGATCGCAGATGAAAAGTGTGTAATAATCCCTATCCTTAACATATTCGGCACAGGTGCTATGATGCAGGCACATTTTGATAATACTCTCGTGACCGACGGCTGCATCTATGTGGCTGCCCAGATAAAAGAGCCCGGCTGCATACAGATGAACGGAGATATCCTTCGAGTGATCTTCGGAGTACGGGATAAAACTGACTACAGAGCCTGTCTTAAGGACATAGAAAATGATCTTAAGAAAAGCGGTATTGAAGGAATTCTTTCAGACAATATTAAAAGAGACGCGCTTTTAAAGTTCTCATATGTATCTCCTCAGGGCGCATGCGGTCTGTACTATAACGTTCCTGCCGGAAAGATCCAAGAACCCGGAAAGATAAGGGATTGCTTTATAGGTCTTATCAGAGAGATAGATGCACTGGCTTCTGCCATGGATATTCATTTTGAAGAAGATATAGTAGAAAGAAACCTTGCTATTTTGGACAGTCTTTCTCCGTCTGCTACAACATCGCTTCAAAGGGATATAATGGCAGGGCGTGATTCCGAGATAGACGGCCTCATATTTGAAGTTGTAAGACTTGCAGATAAATACGGTGTTAACTTACCCCTGTATACCAAGATTGCAAAATATCTTTCATGATTTAGGTCGTAAAGCTAAAATAACCTCTTTCATTTTGCTCTTTAAGAAATGGTAACCTTTTTATACATGTAATACAATTGACTCATAACAAAGGGGGAGTAATAAAAGGAGGTTTTAAAATGATCACATTATTCTCAATATTTCTTATAGTTTTCATCGCAAAGATCGCATGGTTTGCTATCAAGGCAGCCTGGGGGATCGGCAAGTTTGTTTTAGGGATAATCTTATTCCCGCTGTTTTTGATAGCTCTTGTAGCCGGCGGACTGATATATATCGCATTGCCGATACTTATCATCGCAGGTATCATCTCACTTTTTACAACAAGACTGGCATGATTTAACGGGTGTCTCAAAAGAGGCACCCGTTTTATGTATCTTTCTAAATATAGTCAGTAAAAACTATCAAAACAGCATATCTGCCGTTTTTTCCAGTTCTCTCCTTTCCACTGAATCATCATATCCGCTTTCCTTATCATCGATACCCTTTATAGGATCGATCATAAACAGTCCATCTCTATTGCAGTAAAAGAATATCTTTCTGACTCCCCTGATCTTAAACCGCGCCTCAGCACTGCTTTCAGGATAGAGCTTAACAAACTGCATATCATCAGATGAAGCTGCTGCCATAAAGGAAATGTAATGATCCTTTGTCATGCTGTGATCGATCCGCACATAATACTCATCCTCGACCCGTTCAATAAATATCATGTGTCGCTCGTCTGTTTCTTCCGCCTCTAGAGGCATAAGCTGTATGCCGTGGCAGCTAATAGCCGCCTCGCCCATAGTGTGTATCACGTTTTTGCAGACCGGACAGACATAAAACTTTGAACGCAGCATATTTGCGGATACGTTTTCATTAAAAACCGTATTACCTGAGATCAGTTCTGTGACCGAGATATTAAATGCCTTTGCTATAGGCTCTAAAAGAGTGATATCCGGATATCCTTTTGCTGTCTCCCACTTCGAAACAGTCTTGTCGCTAACACCGATCTTTTCAGCAAACTGAATCTGTGTCATCTTATTCTTTTCGCGCATCTGCCTTATCACCGCGCCTGTAACATATTGGTTCATATTTCCCACCTCCATGTCAGGATTGTATAGCAGCAAGCCTAATCATTCCACCTACGCTTCGTAGAGTCTTACTCTGTCATCAATGCGATCACTGCGTGCGGCGCTATGCTCATATCATCAAGGTCATTTAACACTCTGCCGGTCCACATCTCTATAGAGCCTTGCTTGATAGTTGCCGGTATATCATGCTGCAAACTGTCAGAGATATTGAATATCGCAATATATCCATTATCTAAAGATCTGCCTTCCCATACGATGAATCTATCGTCTTTATAGACTTCTTTTGATTCACGGATGCTTCTTGCCATTGTATATATTCTTTCATTTGTTAAAAGCTTAAACGTCTCATCATCAAGTAAGGCAAGATTTGCTCCTATCATCAAAGGAGATCTGAAAACACTCCAAAGCGTGATCATGGTCTTTTGTTCATCAAAAGAAAATCTTGTATTTCTTTCCTGTCCGAATCCCTTTCCTATCATCCCTATCGGCAGCATGTCGCAATCAGGATATGAATTGTCACATACATAGGGCTGCCATTTTCTGCACCTGTCAAACATATCCTTTAAAGATCCCCAGTTGTCCCAGAAATCATCAGTGATACGCCACATGTTTGCATTCCTTTTATAAAAGTCATGCTCATCTATTATAGCCGGTCCGGGAGATAGGCTTAGTATGATATCGCGTCCGCAGTTTTTAATGGCTCTGTGCAGCATAGAGATCTCTGCTTTTGCAGATTTGGCATCCATCCTGCATATATCATCACACTTTATCAGATCAACTCCCCAGGATGAATAGAGTTCAAGTAAGGAATCATAGTACTTCTGAGCTGCGGGTGAATCAGGATCAACACCGTACATATCGGGATTCCACGGACATATCGAATAGGGATCAGCAACTTCATCAGCTCTTAGATCACTTCCCTTTATCTTAGTCTTTGTATGAGCCGCTATCCTTGGTATGCCTCTCATCATATGTATACCGAACTTAAGCCCCAGATCATGCACATGATCGGCAAGAGGCTTAAATCCTTTTTTATCTTTTGAGGAAGGAAATCTGCTAACATCGGGTAAGAGTCTTGAATACTCATCCATCTCAAGCTCGCCAAAAGGGACATACTGATACTTATCTCTTGACTGCCCTGCAACTTTTGAATACCATTCTATATCAACAACGATGTATTCCCAGCCGTATGGCTTAAGATAGCGAGCCATATACTCGGCATTTTCTCTTACCTGTTCTTCATTTACCGTTGTATCAAAATAATCATAGCTGTTCCATCCCATGGGCGGATGGGGTAAAGATCCTGTCATGCTCATATCTACTGCTTCTTTCCTGTCAGATAGTAAACCGCGAGTGCTGTCCTGTGCGAGAGATTCTCTTTTGATAAGATTGTAGTTATATAATTCTTAACCGTTCCCTCGCTTATATATAGTTTTGAGGCTATCTCTTTGTTTGAAAGACCTTCAGCGACAGCCTTTATTATATCAAGCTCCCTTTCAGAATATCCTGATGTATCAAATGAATTTACACCACCGTTGCTTTCTGATATATCAGACGTATTGGCCAGATTTTCAAGGATGCTCTCTTCCATTACACCTGTCCCGTTATAGACGGATTTGATCATCTGCTTTAAATGCTCCGGGGTATGATTCTTTATCAGGTAGCCTTTTGCGCCGTTTTTAAGAGCCTGTCTCACCAGATCGTCATCATCAAACGTTGTCAGTATCAAAACCTTTCCGAGATCATTCTCAACGATATACTTGGTGGCTTCAATCCCGTCCATCTTTGGCATCTGTATATCCATCAAAAATACATCCGGTCTGTTTATCTTTGCGAGCCTTATCGCTTCTTCACCGTTTGATGCACTTCCCAGCACTTCAAATTCATCATCAACATCAAGTATTATTTTCATTCCGTCACGAACAAAATCACTGTCATCCGCTATTATTACTTTTATTTTCTCCATAGCTTACCCCGTTTAATCTTTTATCGGAAAGAGCATATTTACCTCAAATCCCGCCTGTGCTTCAAAATCTATTATCCCGCCGACATTTCTAACACGTTTTCTCATGCCTGACAGTCCCATTCCGTCCTCTATCTTTTCACAGCCTATTCCGTCATCCGAAACCGAGCATTTGACCATCTTGTTCATGACTAAGATGTTTATCTTTATTCTCTTGCATTTTGAATACTTCATGGAATTAGTCACTGCTTCAAATGCATTGTCTAAGATGACCTCCCACAGTTCGTCCGAGATGACCGAGGTATCTCCTTTAGTCTCAAGCTCTGCCTCGACTCCCTTGTCATTGCAGTCGGCACACAGTTCATGCAGCTGAAGGATCGCCATTTTCTTCTTTTCGGGTCTTTCCTTTCTTAGGATAGCCCTTATCTCATCCATGCCGTTTCTTAGCTGATCTATCACAGCCTGTATCATATCCCTGGCCTTTTGGGGATCATTATCCATGATCACCTTGCTGGCTTCAAGCTGGTATATCGAGCCGTTGATGCTGTGGCCTAACTTGTCATGCAGAGTCTGGGAAAGCGCAGCCCTTGCAGCATACTCCTTGATCTGTATGTCCCTCTTAAGATCCTGCTGCGTAACGGTATCCTCGTACATCTGCTTCTTGTACGGTTCTACTACATATTCATGCTGCATATAAAGGACGATAAGCAGTGTGATCATGACCAGACATGAGATTTTATCGTTAACGCCGTTTGCAAGCAATGATGAATATGCAAACAGATAAAGCGCAGGTCTTGCCTTGAGCAGATAAAGGAATTCAAACCATAAATAGACTCCCATTAAGATAAATCCGCTTCCGCCGTATATCATAAGAAATATCCAAAACAGTATAGCCATTCCCATTAAAATGATACGGATATGTTTCTCCTGTGTCAGTTCCTTTAATGACATGACCGTAATATACAGCAAAACAAGCAGGAGTATCATAACGGATACTCCTGTTTTTTCAAATAGTCCGTAGATGCTAAAAAGCAGCATGAGGATCACGCGTACAACTGTAAAATACTTCTCCTTTGAAAAGAATGAATCGGCATACATTATCAATATTTCCTTTTGATGAATATTATAGCATGTTATAATTGTATTGTATCATTTAGCGAGGTGCATTTATGGCAATGACAGGCAGTGAATTCAAATCATATATAGCAAGTGAGGTAAAAAAATACGAAGGAGTATATGTTCCTCTAAAAGCAAGCCTTCTTGAAAGAGCCGTAAAAAGGAGTGCAAGGACTATCGATCTGCATCCAAATCCTGATGATGAATTCAGCTTTCCAAATATCGGTCCTCATGACGGAATAATAGCCAAGTACGAGCGCAGATTCAGGGATACCGGGAAAGTAAAGGAAAATCCCTGGGATGATTCCATCATGGTCCAGAAGATACACCCCAACGGCTATATGATACTAAACGGGCATCACAGATGGGCAGCTGCTTTGAGAGCTGACATAAAAAGGGTCCCGATAAGCATCATAAATCTGACTCACGAGACCGATATCAAAAAGATGCTGTCAGAATCAAAGCACGATAAGCGTGTAACACTCGATCTGGATGAGGTCGTATTCTGCGATCCCCAAAAGACTGCTGCCGAAAAGCCTCTTGTCTTCCCGATCAACAAGATATACAAGGAAAGGATCCGCCAAGGCATCCCTTCTTTGCTTCATATCCTCAGTAAGAACGGCTATGACATATGGGTATATACAAAGGATTACTACTCATATGATTATATATCAGCATATTTCAAGAAATATTCTGTAAAGCTTGACGGCATCATAACCGGTGTTGCCAGAAAGACAAAGGAAAAGGCTGAGATCGGCAAAAAGATAACCGATCTGTTCAATGCCAGATATAAAGAGACCCTGCATATAGAAAACAACAATGTGCTGCGTACCTTCAGCAATAAAAAGGAATTTGAAGATATAGAGATCAAGGAAAACGAAAACGGCTGGGCTTATGCCGTGATCAACATCATAAAGGAGATGTATCCTGATGAATCAAAGTAACAACAAGATGCGTGTAAGCTTTGATCTGGATGAGGTCCTTTTTGTATCTCCAAAGACTCACAAGACAGAGCCCGAACTGCACTTTCCTTTCAACAAGATATACAAGGAGCGATTAAGGCTGGGAACACCTGAACTTATCAACTCCCTGCAAGAGATGGGTTATGAAGTATGGGTCTATACATCATCCTTCAGATCGGAGAAGTACATCATAGGTCTTTTCAGGCACTATCATGTTAAATTCGACGGTATCGTAAACGGATCCCGTCACTTAAAGGAAGTTCAGCGTGACAACAAGCAGACCCTGCCTCAGAAGCTGCCGAGCAGATACCGCATATCTTTGCATATAGACGATGAGGCTATAGTATGCACTCTCGGTCGTCAGTACGGATATAACGTATATCAGCTCGAAGCTGAGGATGACGAATGGAAGGAAAAGATCATCCGTCAGGCAGAGATCATAAGAAAACGAGAATTTCCCACATAAGACAGTTATGCATTCTTGACCTTAAGTCCAAGACTTCCTAAACTTATCACTACAGCCAGATATGCCAGTGTGATGCATATGAGCATAAGGAATGCGTGACTGTCACCTACATATATCATTTCCGTCCCCTCCAAGAACCACTTCTGCGGCATCATGAATGAGATAGTCTTAAGAGTACTGCTCGTATGCGTGAGCGGGAAGTATACTCCGCCAAACAGTCCCGATGTACACCATAAGCCAAATGCCGCAACACTTGCTCCCATCACATCCCCCATCAGCATTCCGATAAACATGCTAAGCGCTGAAAAGATCAGTCCCATCATAAAGATCATTCCTACAAATTCCCATCTGCTCATGCCAAGATCTTCCATATTTAAAAGCAGCGAGCATACAGCCATCACCAAAGTCATTACCACCGTTATTATAAAGAGTGAAACAAACTTTGATAAAAAGTACTTTAACGTTGTCATCTTTGTCAGATTGATCCTTGTAAGAACTCCGTTTTTCTGTTCAGTAATGGAATTATATGCAACAAAGAATCCGCAAAAAACAAATCCCAGTGTCATAAAAGAGAATGCATATCCCATCTGTGATTTCTGATTATTCTGCTCTATCGTGAGATTTCTTTCCAGAGAACCTGCAACTGTCACGACTTTCTTTTGCGGGATGATATCGATCATCTTAGATGCTTCAGGGTCACTTATCATGCAAAGCTGGTATCTTAATTCGCTTTCAAGAGCCTCTCCCCTTTTATCATCTGAAAGGATATAAAGCGTGAGTGCATCAGAATAGCTGCCTGTTCTTACCTTTTCGTCAAAATCATCAGATATGAACATGGCTGCTCCCATTCTGTCCTCATATCCGTCAAATTTCACGCGCTCATTTATATAAGCATCATCAACCGTCAGATCAGATACATCAGCTCTGCATATAATAAACATTCCTGCATCCGCGATATTCTTTAAAAACTGATCGCTCATCTGACTCATTGAAGCATCGTAGACCTTTACGGCATACGCTCCCTTTGCTCCGTTGTATGATACCTTTTCATCTGCGCCCCCCAGCTCTATCATGTTTTTTTCATCTTCAATATATGCCGAATACTCGACCTTGTTTTTCATTATGAATGTTGAGAGCAGTGGCATCAGGATCAGAAACAGCCACAAAAGCTTTGTCCTGAATAAGAGTTTCAAACTCGTCTTTATCAATATCTTCATGCTCTGCCTCTCTTTCTAAACACGTCTGCTGCTATCGCAATAAACGAGCAGATGATCACAATGCTCAGATTGTATATTACAGAACTCTTCACAAAATCACTGTGTCCCATGCATGAAAGCTCTGTAAGTGCCCTGTTGATATGATATATGGGTGATAAAAGCTTTATCGATTCGGGATGTGCCGAGTATATATATGTTTCAAAGCTTCCTCCATAAAATCCCGCAAACCATACAACCGTAAATACCGCTATTATGGTCGCTACTATGTTATCAAATATGTTATAGACCATAAGTCCGAAAGCAGATGCCGCGCCGGTTGTCAGAAGTATTATGATCAGAGATATAAGCGGCCTGCCCCAGTGAACGTTAAGCAGTACGATGGACAGTGCAGTAGAAATGACCCCGCCTGCAAAGACAGCCGCGACAAGAGGTATGAATTTGCCTAGGTAGAGCTTTATCGAAGAAAGGTTTGAGACCTGATACTTCTTTATGATCTGATATTTCTTCTCGCTCATAAAGATTCCCGATCCGCAGACTATAGCACACCACAGAAAGAATACTACTTCAACGATCCCGTAGTAATCTATAGATTCGATAGGCGGCTTGAAGGACGGATGCTGCACTCTGACATCTATATCTTTCGTATTGATGCCAGCCAATGATGCTAAAGCGTTTTCATAAAATGCGTTCACAAAATACTCTATCACCTTTCCGATCTCTGCCTCGTCACTGTTTCTATATACTGTATATCCGTCTTTATCAAAGACTACAAAACCGTTAAGATCATCCTTTCGCATCATTTCTGCAGGATCTACTTCAATATACTCCTTTAGGATTATGCCGTTATCCTTGGCTGCTTTAATCAGAGCATCTTCCATCTTATCGTTAACAGCATCATTTTCTATCACATACCCGGCTGTTATATCGTTTTCATCATATCTTTTCATCAGATCCGTGAAAGCGCTCGAGAGCACCGATATGACGATAAGAGGCATCACGATCATAAGAAGTATGTTCACACTGCTCCTGGACATCAGTTTGATATTGTTTTTTACCATGTATCTTATCATCTTAGTAATCCCTCAGTTTCTTTCCAGTCAGGGTAAGGAACACTTCCTCAAGTGTGATCTTTGAAATGTCATCTTTTACCATCTTCTTTAATTCCTCGCTCGTTCCTGTGGCTATGACCTTTCCGTTATCCATTATCGCGATACGTGTGCATATCGCCTCTACCTCTTCCATGTAATGGCTGGTATATATAACGGTCGCACCGTTTTTGTTTGATTCCTTTATCTTATCTAGGATAAAGTTCCTTGACTGAGGATCGATGCCTACTGTCGGCTCGTCAAATATAAGTAGCTTTGGATGATGTCCTATCGCGCAGGCGATGTTAAGTCTTCTCTTCATTCCGCCAGAAAATGTCTTGGCATAGTCATTTCTCTTTTCAAGCAGACCTACATATTCAAGCGATTCATCTATCCTTTGCTTCAGCTCGCTTCCCTTTATACCGTAAAGCGATGTGAACAGCTCCACATTTTCCCATGCCTTGAGATTTCCGTGTATAGCAAGTTCCTGCGGTATGTAGCCAAGCTTTTCCATCAGTCTCTTTCTGTTCTTCTTAAAATCCATTCCCATGAATTCCACGTTACCGAGCGTAGGCTTTACAATGCCGCAGATCATGTTCATGGTCGTGCTCTTTCCCGCTCCGTTTGGTCCGAGCAGTCCGAACACCTCTCCTTCTTTGATCTCGATATTCAGGTTGTCTACTACGACCTTGTTATCATACTTCTTGGTCAGATCATTTGTTTTTAATATAATTCCCATCCTGTATCTCTCCGTTTTTGATAACTAAAAAATGAGTGTGTATTGATCATTTCAATTTACACACTCATTATATAAACCGTTTATGATATCTAGTAGTGAAAAAAGATATATTTATCACATGACTTTTGTCACATATCTACTCGGCTGTTTCCAGAGTATCCCTGTACTTTATCTTATATACTCTGGCAAGAGAGTCGTTTATCCTGTGCTCATCTATGGTGCCGTCTTTTACGGCATCAACAACTCCGTTATATGCCAGTTCAAAATCCTCAGGCATAAGTATCATATCGGCTCCGGCCTTTAATGCCTTTATCGCAGCCTCGTCAGCTCCGTAATATTCCGATATGGCAGCCATGCTCATCGAATCAGTGATTATCACACCCTTGTATTCCATGTTTACACGTAAGAGATCCGTCATGATCTCCTTTGAGAGAGAACATGGAAGATTCGGGTTTTCCTGCATCAGCTCAGGAACTGAAAGATGTCCTACCATGATCATGTCGACACCGTTTTCTATGGCTGACTTAAAGGGAACCAGTTCGCAGTTTTCTATATCGGATCTTGTTCTGTCACTTGATGCTATAGCCTTGTGGGTATCTGCGTCGGCATCACCCTGACCGGGGAAATGCTTGACACAGGTCACGACATCATTTTCATGCAGTCCTCCGATGGCTGAAACAACCATATTTGAAACCACATCGGGATCGGAACTGAATGCTCGGTCTCCTATAGCCTTGTTGTCCGGATTGGTCAATACATCCGCGACAGGTGCAAAATCAAGATTAAAGCCGTAATCTGTAAGTCTCTGGCCTATGGTATCATAAGCATCAAAAGTGGTTATAGTATTATTCTCATCACCAAGCTCTTTAGCTGTGCTTGTCTTGTCAA
The DNA here is from genome assembly GCA_902789785.1 of uncultured Lachnospiraceae bacterium. Taxonomy (GTDB): domain Bacteria; phylum Bacillota; class Clostridia; order Lachnospirales; family Lachnospiraceae; genus Colinaster. The sequence goes on along the minus strand of CADAPR010000009.1, from coordinate 16,597 downwards.
GCTTCAGTGCCTGCTGAATCCTTGCTACATCTCCGCCTTCCTCATCTACGGCTATAAAAAGAGGATATCTGCAGTAGCTCTTTGTATTTTCTATCATCTCTTTTATCTGATCGGATGATGTTATATTCTGCTTGAAATATACGATACCGCCGACAGGATACTTTTCGAGTGCTTCTTTTGTTCCATCTCCTGCTTTTGTTACAGCCTGCTGCCCTGTGAGCGATTCGGGTGTTACGATGAACAGTCCCGCGACCTTTTCCTCAAGAGTCATCTCGGCGATCATATTTGTGACCATCTCATCTAAAAGCTCTTCGGGCGTCTGTTCTGGCTCCGGTTCTGGAGTAGGCTCCTCTGTCTGCTCCTCAACGATCTCGGGAGTCATCTCAACAACCGGCTTTTCTTCTTCAATGACGGGTATCTCTTCAACGACAGCCTGCGGCTGCTCTTCCTTATCCTTGCTTCCGATAGCGATATATCCAAATACTCCTCCAAGTATCAGAAGCGCTATCACTACAAAAAAGACAGTAAATGCGATCATCCTGCTGTGCTGTCTTCTTTTTTGCCTCTCTGCGCGCTTTTCCTGAGGAGTCAGCTTTCTTACAGGCTTATTCTCCTTTGGCTCATCGCCTCCGTCTGCAGGTGTCTGTTCCGTATTTGTATTGTTTTGCCCATCAGCCTGTGCTTTTGCGGCCATGACATCGTCGGATTCTTCTATGATCTCCAGACCGTTCCACGACGATGTACGTTCCAAATCTGACATCTATAATACCTCTAAAACAAAATATCTCCCAAATTCACAAATTGTAGTATACCATATAATACTAAAATACAAAATATATAAATTCTTAAAGATAGCTTAATTTCACGCAGACATAAACTAAGCGGGTACCAATCCTGATTTATATTGATACCCGCCTTTAAACTGATGAATCCAATGGACTATACCTCTCTTTCTATACTAGACTTCATCCTCTGCTATTCAGTTGTACCGACACATATTCGACGTATTCTAACTTTGTACTCGTGTACTGTAACACCTGGACCCTACTGTCACATTTTTCAGGTCTCATCCGGCTGTCACCAACTTACGTCCCACTTGCTATGCCATTTATAATAATACACTTATCTTTCCGGTGGACTGTTCCTCCTTTGTTAGATTTGTGTTTGTTTTATTTATGTACTTATTATAACATGTATATTTATTTTGTCAACACAATTTTAAAATATTTTTATTATTTTTATTATATTTCGAATTATGTAATCTTGCTTTTGCATATTTTATTGCTTTTGTAGGTTTATTTCAGACAATTTGACAACTAAAAAAACGGAGCATGATCATTCATGCTCCGCAACATTATCCAAGCTGTGCAGTTACAAAGATGTCGTAGATAGCCTTTATCGCCACTTCAAAATCGCTGTTTGAAACACCGATGATGATGTTTAACTCGCTCGAGCCCTGGTCGATCATCTTGACGTTAACATTTGCATGAGCAAGGGCTGAGAATATCCTGCCGGCTGTACCTCTCTGAGACTTCATGCCCCTACCAACGACTGCGATGAGTGCAAGATCAGCTTCTATCTCGATCGTATCGGGATTGGTGAGACGATGTATTCCAGATACAACACGCTGTTCCTTATCCATGAACTCGTCCTGATGAACGAAAACGGTAAGGGTATCTATTCCCGAAGGCATATGCTCAAAGCTTATTCCGTTATCTTCAAAAACATTTAATACTCTGCGGCCGAAACCTATCTCCGAGTTCATCTTGTCTTTTTCAACGGTTATAGAGCAGAAGCCCTTTTTGCCCGCTATACCTGTTATAGTGTACTTAGACTTCTGGCATGTGCTCTCTACGATCCATGTGCCGTTATCTGTGGGCTTGTTGGTATTTCTGATATTTATCGGTATGCCTTCTATCCTTACAGGGAAGATCGCATCCTCGTGAAGAACGCCGGCTCCCATGTATGAAAGCTCTCTTAATTCCTTATATGTTATGGTCTCTATCCCCTCGGGGTTTTCTATTATACGAGGATCGGCAACCAGAAATCCTGATACATCTGTCCAGTTCTCATATACATCAACACGTGCAGCCCTTGCAACGATGGAACCTGTTATGTCGGAGCCACCTCTTGAGAAAGTCTTCACCTTTGAATCAGGCATGCTTCCGTAAAAACCCGGAACAACGGCATTATCGAGCTTTGAGAGCTTTTTGCCTAGCAGTTCATTGGTCTTTTCGGAATCAAAATCTCCGTTTTCATCAAACTTGATCACCTCTGCGGCATCAACGAATGTATATCCGAGATACTTTGCCATGATCTTTCCGTTTAAAAACTCTCCGCGGCTTGCCGCATAGTCCTTGCCGGCCTTTGCCTTAAAGTTCTTCTCGATCTCCTCGAATTCAGGATCGAGTGTCATATCAAGCTTTAATCCCGAAATTATCTCGTTATATCTTTCCCTGATTGCCTTAAGCTCTGCATCAAACTTCTTGCCCTCATCAGCAAGAGCATAACATCCGTAGAGCATGTCCGTTACCTTTGTATCGCCGTCAAATCTCTTTCCGGGCGCACTGGGGATGACATATCTTCTGCTCTCATCGGATCTGATTATATCTCCGACCTTTTCAAACTGTTCGGCACTTGCCAGTGAGCTTCCGCCGAACTTTACTACCTTTTTCATAATACTCCTACTCCTCGATACGAATGATATTTATAACATCAGATAGCTTTACTATCTTATCGTCAAATTCTCTCTCGCTCATCTTTGCTGTCACAAAAGCATATTCGCCTGAAACGCCTTCAATCTCTTTAGCATCCGCAAACATCTCCTTTGCTTCATCTTTGGCATTTTGCTTTATTCTTACAAAGAAGCTTCTTTCATTATCCTTAAAGTCAGCAAGGGGTGCTTTTTCATCAGACCATGCAAACGAGATGTTTCTTCCCATGTTCCTTGCACACTCAACAACGTCGCTTACAACAGCACTGGCTGTCGGAAGCATGCCTGCTCCCTTTCCGTAAAACATTACATCATCGACCTTGTTGCCTGTTACATATATAGCATTGAATACATCGTTAACACCGTTTAAGGGATGCTCTCTTCCGATCATAAAGGGAGCGACCATAGCTGCGAGCTTTCCGTCCTTATCCTCTGCTATGGCAAGCAGCTTGATCGATCTGTCAAGCTTTGCTGCATATTCAAAATCCAAAGCTGTAAGCTTTGTGATGCCTTCAGTATAGATATTTTCGTAGTTTACGGTCTTTCCCGTCATGAGAGATGAAAGGATAGCGATCTTACGGCATGCGTCATATCCTTCAACATCAGCTTCGGGATTGCGTTCCGCATATCCCTTATCCTGAGCCTCTTTAAGGACATCGTCATAATTCGATCCTTCACGTGCCATCTTTGTGAGCATGTAGTTGGTGGTTCCGTTCAATATGCCTATGATCTTTTCTATATGCTCGGGAGCAAGAGAAGTGTTCATGGGTCTTATTATCGGTATTCCGCCTCCGACGCTTGCCTCAAACAGATAGCTGCAGTTATTGGACTTTGCAGTCTCAAGGAGTTCGGGGCCGTATGCAGCTACGAGTTCCTTGTTGGATGTGCAGACGCTCTTTCCCTTTTCAAGAGCAGACTTTGTATAGGGATATGCAAACTTTGTGCCTCCCATGGTCTCGCAGATGATGGAAACCTCGGGATCGTCAAGGATGACATTAACATCGTGAACGATCTTGGATTCGTTCCTGTCTCCGGGGAATTCTCTGATATCGAGTATATATTTAACACAGATATCATCGCCTATTCTTTTCGATATGAGCTCGTTGTTGTCATCAATGACATCAACAACACCGCTTCCTACCGTACCGTATCCAAATACCGCAACTTTTATCATAATCTAACACCTTTCACAACAGATACCGTATACCGCAATATAACAGGATATGTGCGGGATACAGACTGTAAAATACATATTTGTTTATAGTACCTTTTCTTTCACCGTTATACATTCCTACAAGGATAAACGAGAGTGCTCCGAGCGATTCTATCATCGCTATATCCATATAGAAGGGACTCGTTATCATAAACATGACTGTCAAAAGACACTGAGCAAGTCTGTTTCTTCTTGTAACAAAGATCACAGCTATCAGTACGACACCCCATTCGCCGTAATCCGTTTTCATTAGATATGCGATGAATGCGCCAAACGCTGCAACAAAAAGCTCCAAAAGCAGGGATGCTTTTAGGTTTTTCTGCTCAATGTAACCCATGCCGATGATGGTCACAAGTCCTATAAACAGCGTAAAGTATACGTTCTGATAACCCATATCGATACATTTTTCTTTAAACAGCAGATCAAACGGGATCTCAGATATAAATGCAAATATCAGAAGATTTCTCGCATACTTTAATCTGCTCCTTGTATGATCGTATCCTTCCACGATCAGAAAGCAGAATATCGGAAATGCCAGACGTCCTATGCTTCTGAAAAGATAGTCTATCTGGTAGTGCTCAGACATGAACACGGGTGACTTTTCAAATATGCCCGCCCCAATATGGTCTATAAACATAGTAATCAGTGCGATCCACTTAAGCAGATCGGCACTGATCATTTTCTTCTTATTCATATATGAAGTTATACTAGATAAGAGGATACTTATCCGTGAGTTCCTTAACGATAGCTCTTGCTTCAGGAACCTTTTCTTCTCCGCCCAAAACTACTAATGATATAGCCTCAGCGATCCTGTCCATATCCTCTGTGTTCATGCCGCGTGATGTGACAGCAGGTGTTCCGAGTCTGATACCTGAAGTTACAAATGCCTTCTGGGGATCATTGGGAACAGTGTTCTTGTTTGCTGTGATGTGTGCAGCATCAAGAAGCTTTTCAACAGCCTTTCCTGTAAGTCCCTGAGGACGAAGGTCAAGCAGCATGAGGTGGTTGTCAGTTCCGCCTGAAACAATGCTGAGTCCTCTCTTCATAAGGCCGTTTGCAAGCGCCTGTGCATTGTCTATGATGTTCTTTCCGTATTCCTTGAACTCAGGAGAAAGAGCCTCCTTGAAGCATACAGCCTTTGCTGCGATCACATGCATGAGAGGGCCGCCCTGTATGCCGGGGAATATAGCCTTGTTGAAGTTATACTTGTCAGCAACTTCCTGGTTGCACATGATCATTCCGCCACGAGGTCCGCGAAGTGTCTTATGTGTTGTTGTTGTAACAACATCTGCATAAGGGAAGGGACTCTCATGATAGCCTGAAGCAACAAGTCCTGCGATGTGAGCGATGTCTACCATCATTACAGCACCGACTTCATCACATATCTCTCTAAACTTCTTGAAATCTATCTTACGTGCATAAGCGGAAGCACCGCAGACGATCATCTTGGGCTTGCACTCCTTGGCGATACGTCTTACTTCCTCATAATCTATAAATCCGTTGTCATCAACACCGTAAGGTACGCAGTTGAAATACTTTCCTGACATATTTACCGGTGAACCGTGTGAAAGGTGTCCGCCGTGATCGAGATTCATTCCCATGAATGTATCACCGGGCTCCATAACTGCAAAGAATACAGCCATGTTTGCCTGAGCACCTGAATGAGGCTGAACATTGACATAATCGCAGTTAAAGAGCTTTTTAGCTCTTTCTCTTGCGAGATCTTCAACTACATCCACGCATTCACATCCGCCGTAATATCTCTTACCCGGATAACCTTCAGCATATTTATTTGTTAATGGGCTTCCCATAGCAGCCATGACTGCCTTGCTTACCCAGTTTTCTGACGCAATAAGTTCAATGTGACTGTTCTGTCTTGCCTGCTCATCCACTATGGCCTGAGCTATTTCAGGATCAACAGCTTTTACTTCTTCTAAAGAATACATATCTCTCCGCCTTTCTTAGCAAATGCTTCTATAATAAATCATGCTCGACTATTATAGCACACGAAATGCGATGTGAAAATACGCTAAAACCTATTTACTGGAATTTTTTTATTTGATATTATTACGAATAGATGAATTTTTGAAGGATGGCCTGATATGTACCATGTGATAGTCAACCCCAATGCCCGTTCCGGAAGGGGACGCAAGAACTGGGAGATCATAAGAAACATACTTGAAACGAATAACATCGAATACGAAGTGTTTTTTTCACAAAAACACGGCGATGCCACCGAACATGCCAAAGAACTGTATGAGAATAACAGCTCTTTAAATCTTTTGGTATGCGGCGGTGACGGTACACTTAACGAAGTTGTCCAGGGACTTCCTTCATTTGATAATGTCACGATAAGCACCATACCCATCGGTTCGAGCAACGACCTTGCGCTCGCGCTGGGTATCTCTTTCAATCCGGCCGAAGCTGTATGGCATCTTTTAAACAAGCCTACTATTTTATATATGGATGCGGGAACGGTTCATTTTGAGAACAGTCTTGTAAGAGATGGACAGATGACAATACCTGACAGGCACTTTTTAGTCAGCACAGGTATCGGCTATGATGCTGCAGTATGTGAGGAAGCTCTTTCCTCAGGTATAAAGAATTTTCTTAACAGGATAGGACTGGGCAAGCTGTCATATCTTCTTATCTGCCTAAAGCAGCTTCTCTCATTCAGGTATGCGGATGCGGAACTCACTCTTGAAGAAAACGGCGAGGCCATATCCATTGAAAAGCTGATATTCATAGGCGGAATGAACAATAAATTCGAGGGCGGCGGCTTCATGTTTGCGCCCGAAGCATCAAACCATGACGGTCTTATCGATCTTTGCGCAGTATCAGGTGTTAGCAAGCGCAACATAATCAAGCTTCTTCCAACTGCTCACAACGGCGGGCATGTCGGAAAAGAGGGTATAAACATGTACCGTGCTCACCAGTACAGTGTACGCAGTTCATCTCCCTTATGGGTGCATACAGACGGTGAAGTTGAGACTAAGGCCGATTTCATTTCAGTAACATGCCAAAAGGAAGCGATAAAGTTCATCTACTGATCACACTATCTTAAACGCGTGGTCTCAAATCTGCGTCTTGTATCGACACAGGTCTTTAACTGACGATACATATCCTCGATCTCGCTGTCTTCTATCGTTACATCCAAAGACATAGCCATGATCGCTATCTGGTCTTTTGTTATCCTGTGGTGCAATCCGCCAAGAATCGTAAATTTCTCTTCAAAATCCTCAGTCTCCAGAAACTGCATGACCATCGGATCTATATCGGGGCTATCCTGAGCCTTCTGCTCTTCAAATCTGTATTCCTGATCTGCATCGGGATATTTGATCCTGTCCACTTTTGATACAAATGAATCGTATGGCCTTACATAGGTATCTCCATCTCCGTAAAGAGCCTGATAGACCACCATCTTTTCTCCGGTCTCCGAATGAAGTGCTATAGCTTTTACCTCATAGAGATTTCCTTTAAAGTGTCTGTATACGCTTCCAATCTTCGGTTCCATAAATATCCCTTTCCAAGCATTATCAGTATTCTATATATCTGACCGCCATCGATGTTTTTCTTCCGTCGATAACGATATCATTCTCGGTGATCATATCGGTAAGCTTTGCTCTTTCTGCCTCATCCATCTTATCTATACGTCTGTGATGAACTGACAGAGTATAGTCAAAAGCTCCATTATCATCAACCTGTTTTGTTAGTGAAAGACCGGCATTTGAAAATCCGCTGTCCGTAAGTTTATCTCTGACATCGGACAGATATTCGCTCTCTATCTGTCTGTAGTATTCCCCTGTTATATCAGGTACCCTGTTTGATCTTCCGTTTGCCTTTATCCCTGTGGCTAGAAAGAATGTCATCAAAAGTAAAAGTGTTACTGCTATATAAGACTTATTATCCATATCATACCTCCGCAAGTGCTCTGACTATGCTTTCAGTATGCATATGTATCAGTACGATTTATCGTACTTTATCTGGTTCTTATCAAACCAACGACTCCCTGTGATAATCCGTAACATCCGACTGCAGTTTGTTGTAAATAGCTTCAACAGAAGCTCTGTCAGACAAAGTCTTAAGCTCTGCGTCAGTCATTCCAATGAGTTCCAAAAACTCAACCTTGCCATTAGGTGTATCGATAGTTTCAACTGTAGGATCCTTGATCGTGATAAATCCGGTCAGATTTGACTTTCTATACGCATCAATGCCCTCTGTCTGTCCGGTGTAGAGATATTCAAAAGGCATGAACACGTCTCCATTTTTAAATACCATTCTGGCAACCATCTGGAGAATACCGCAAATGCACTTTATCTCAGCTTCTTCGTCTTCAAACTGATCCTTCTTGAGTTTAAAGGTCAGCTCATAGCCGTAGCCACTGATCTCAGGATCTTCACATTCCTTTTCGTATATCTCAGTAAGTCCGAAGGATACAAAATGCCAGAAATCACCGCCATCGTAAACGCTGATACCATCGAGCGGATCATCTCCACCCATGATCCATTTAATAATTGTTCCATAATGTTTAGGATCAGTCTGTCCTGGATATACCCTCAAAAACTCTTTCTCAATGGCATCCCAACCGACAGCTTCTGCCTCTTTTGCCTGTTGTGCCAAAGCCTGCTCGGCCTTTGGTTCTTCTTTCAGTTCGCCTTTTTTAAATAGCTTATCAAATATGCCCATTTCGCTCCTCCTGTTCAACCCATCATACGATTTCCGTCTTGATCTAACTGTGAATATTAACGGTGCTGTACTCGATTATCAGAAGTTCAACACTAAGTTCGGGTAGCATTCCCTTTATCTTTACGTTCTCGTCAGCCGCAGCGCACGCATCCAGTGCGTTTCTTAGCGTCTTTTTACTGAAGTTCTTAAGCTGTCTTTCATATTTCTGCTCGGCAAACGAAGGGATAGACAAAGTTTCAGCGATACGCTTTCCGTAACTGCCGCCTTCAAGCAGTTCGCTTATCTGAAGCATCATATTGAACTGTCTTGTGATGAGAGCCAGTATCCCGAAGGGAGTCTCCTTATGAGCTAAAAGGTCATGATACATCTCTAGCGCTGCGCTCTGCTTCTTCTCAGCCATGGCTGATATCATGTCAAATACTTTGGAGCTTGTGCTGACAGTCACGATATCCTCCACATCTGCCGTTGAGATCGAATCCTTATTCATCGTATATGAAAACAGTTTCTCAAGCTCGGTGCTGATAGTTGTCATATCGGTGCCGGTCCTCTCAAGAAGAATATCAAGCGCTCTTATGTCTATGCTCTTTCCTTCTTTTTTGATCTTTCCGAGGATCCATTTTCTTAAAGTCTCCTCCGGCTGCTTCACAAACTCAACTGCTCTGCCGGCGCCTGTTACAGCCTTAAAAAGCTTGCTCCTTTTATCAACATTTGATTCATTAAGGATTATGACAGTATCCGGCGCACTCTGTGAGAGGTAATCTGCAAGCTGTTCGCCGCCGCTCTTTAAGAGTCCGCTGTCTTCTATATATATTACTCTCTTGTCGGCAAAAAAGGGCATCGTCTCTGCCTGGTCGATGACTTCCCCGATATTTATATCCTTGCCCTCATAGCGATTAAAGTTCATGGTATCGCCTTCAGTCACAAGTGCTTTGAGCAGCTTATCCTTGTACTGTTTGCGCAGATAATCCTCATCTCCGTACAAAAGATAACAGCGTTTGAATGTTCTGTTTTCTATATCCTGACCAAGCTGCTGCATATCCGGTTTGTCATCTCCTTTTTTCTAGACAATTTTATCATAAGTGGGTACAATAGAAAAGCTGAGGTTTTTGACAGAGGTTCTCTACATATGAGTACAGAAATGGAACACAACAACAAAACTGCATTTTTTATGGGCGTCAAGCATGGCGTTCCGATAGCCATGGGATATTTTGCCGTTGCCTTTACTTTAGGCATCGTTGCAAAGAAGGCAGGAGTGACCGCGCTTCAGTCTATGATAGTATCAGCTACCAATTCAGCCAGCGCAGGTGAATATGTCGGCTTTACTCTGATCGGCGTAAATGCTGCATATATAGAACTGGCTGTAATGACTCTAGTCGCAAATGCTAGATACATCCTGTTAAGCTGTGCGCTTTCTCAGAAGCTTTCAGATAAGATGCACACCATACATCGTTTTATGCTCGGATGGTTTATAACAGATGAGATATTCGGGATAAGCATTTCCGTTCC
>CADAPR010000009.1:0-6462 GCA_902789785.1 uncultured Lachnospiraceae bacterium | reverse complement strand
TGGTCAGTAGGGACATATCTGGGAGTAGTGATGGGCAATCTCCTTCCCGAAAACGTAGTGAGCGCATTAAGCGTCGGACTGTACGGAATGTTCATAGCCATAATCATCCCGCCTGCAAAGAAAGACAAGATCATAGCTTCGCTTGTTATCATAGCGATGTTTGTAAGTTATCTTTCATCAAGGCTTCCGGCTGTCGCAAAAGTTTCATCTGGAACCCGTATAATCCTTATAACAGTCATCATATCATCTGTCGCCGCGATCCTTTTCCCGGTAAAAGATGACAAAAAGGAGGCCGCATGACACACAATATCTACATATACATGTTCATAATGGCCGCCGTTACATATACGATAAGGGTCCTTCCCCTTACACTTATAAGGAAAGAGATCACCAATACATTTATCAGGTCGTTTCTATACTACGTGCCTTATGTGACGTTAGCAGCAATGACGTTCCCGGCGATGATGGATGCTACCGCATCCCCTGTCGGAGGAGCCATAGCCTTTGTATTTGCGATCATTCTGGCATGGCGAGGCGCAAGTCTGTTTGCCGTTTCTGTAATGGCCTGTCTCATGGTATTCATTGTTGAACTTATACCTTTTATTAATTAAAAAAGCGAGCACTGTCTGTGCTCGCTTTCACTATTCTTATTAGCAGATCTCTCTGATCCATCCCTTGGGAGCTTCTATCCTTCCCATCTGAATACCTGTGAGAGTATCGTAAAGCTTCTTTGTTATCGGTCCCATCTCGTTCATGCCTGAAGGGAAGCAGATCTCGTTGCCGTGATCGACAACCTTGCCGACAGGCGAGATAACAGCTGCTGTACCGCAAAGACCGCATTCAGCCATATCCTTAAGTTCATCAAAGTAAACTTCTCTCTCTTCAGCTTCAAGTCCAAGATAATCCTTTGCAACCTGTACAAGAGATCTTCTCGTGATAGAAGGAAGGATGCTTCCTGACTTGGGAGTTACTACCTTTCCATCCTTTGTAACGAATAGGAAGTTTGCTCCGCCAGTCTCTTCAACCTTGGTACGTGTCTTGGGATCAAGATACATGTTCTCGTCAAAGCCTTCCTTGTGAGCAGTTACTATCGCATGCAGACTCATCGCATAGTTAAGACCGGCCTTTATCATTCCCGTGCCGTTTGGTGCAGCTCTGTCGAAGTCAGAAACCTTTATTGTAAGAGGCTTTGCACCGCCCTTGAAGTAAGGTCCAACAGGTGTTGCAAATACTCTGAACTGATAATCCTCAGCAGGCTTAACACCTATAACAGGGTTGATACCGAACATATAAGGTCTTAAGTAAAGAGTTGCTCCCGAACCATACGGAGGTACCCATGCTGCATTAGCACTTACTACCTTATCTATAGCATCAAGAAATCTTTCCTTAGGGAAGATCGGCATCTCAAGACGTGCTGCCGAATCCATCATTCTCTCCGCATTCAGATCAGGTCTGAATGTGACGATCTTTCCGTCCTCTGTAGTATATGCCTTAAGACCTTCAAAAACAGTCTGCGCATACTGCAAAACTCCGGCGCACTCACTCATCGTGATCTGATCATCCTCGGTCACGACACCTGCATCCCATGCTCCGTTTGTGTAGTTTGAAACGTAACGATAGTCAGTTTTTACGTAACCGAAGCCCAAATTGCCCCAGTCCAGATTCTTTTTCTCCATAATTATTTCCCTTCTTTCATATTATTAGGATTTAACTATTACATTCTAAACCTTAATTTTATCCTTGTAAAGTATCGATTATTGTTTGAAAATTCTTGTGAAATACGCTAATTGGGTGTAAAATTTATCTAGATATGTGTTTTTATAGCTATTGACGTGATTTTACGAAAAATGTAAGGGAGACCACATGCTTGTAACACTTATTCCACTTTTTGATGAGAGCATGTCAGTGCGTGCTTATTCAATATCGAGCCAGAAAAAGAACTCTTTTTTAGATCCTACCGTAATGAATACATCCGCGATGTTCGATGCGGTCAACAATCCGGGCTTTGAAGTTATAAACAGTCTAGGAATGGACACTCTGTCAAAGGACTGTGAACTGTTCGTGCCCATCACGAGCGTCTCGCTGTTTTCCGATATAAGCGAACAGTGCGAAGCGGAACACAGCCGAATGGTCCTTGTTATCGACAATTCGGTAGAGCCCGAGTTTCAGTTTGTAGAGCGTATAATGCTGCTCAGGGATCAGGGATACAAATTCGCTATCCGCGGTCTTGATGTAAATGACTTTGAACCATACAAGCCGATCCTAAGGCTTATGGACTATATCCTCTTAAATCACAAGAAGATAGTCATTTCAAAGGCAAAGATCTATTTCAGTCAGATATATCCCAAGATCAAGCTAATCGCAAGCGATCTTGACAGTCTTGGCATGTTTGACAGCTTAAAGATCGAGGGCGGCTACTATCTGTTTGAGGGAGCATTCTACCGCATGCCCATAACAAAGGGCAATACCACGGTATCACCTTTAAAGCTCAACTATATATCTCTGTTAAACCTTGTCAACAGCGAAGACTTCGAGCTTACAGAAGCTGCCGATATCATCGGAAGAGATACAGCCCTTATCATCTCTCTGTTAAAGATGGTTAATAAAGTCAGTCATTCGGCAACAGAGATAACCTCTATCAGACACGCGGCAGCAATGCTTGGACAGAAAGAGCTGAAAAAATGGATAACAACAGCCATAACCCAGCAGCTATGTTCCGACAGACCAAGCGAGATCATGCGTCTTTCTCTTTTAAGAGCTAAATTTGCCGAGAATATTTCCGGGCAGTTTGAACTCGGAGTATTCGGTCCCGAGCTGTTTTTGATGGGGCTTTTCTCAGTAGTAGATATAATACTCAACAAGCCCATGGAAGAAGCTCTTGCTCTGTTAAAGGTTTCAAAGAATATAAGCAGGGCTTTGGTCAGCCATGACGGACCTTTTGTTGATGTCCTTGATTTCATCCAGGTCTACGAAGCAGGCGACTGGCAGGAAGTCTCAAGGATCCTTTTGATAAATGATATGTCGATGGATGCAGTATATGAAGCATACCTGGGATCTCTTGAATGGTACAGAGACCTGTTCCACAGCATAGAAGAATCTTAAACGACAAAGGAGAAGACATCCAGTCTTCTCCTTTTTTGCGTCCAAATATATGTATTTTTTAGAAAAATCTTGTGATATCCTCTGGAGTCTTGCGCTTTGGCTTTTCTACATCGTTTTCACGAACACCTATCGCTATAACGGCTACGACCTCCTGTGAATCCGGTATATCAAATGCTTCCTTTAGCTTGTCTGCATCTCTGATACCCATAATGAGTGAATCATAGCCTGTCTCTCTTGCCTTTAATACAAGATTTTCATTCTGAAGGCCAAGATCGTATACGCCCCACTTGTCTCCAAGTTCGTTTGTAGCAGATCCGTCTCTTTCAAATCCCGAGCGCTTAGTCTCATATGTCGTGATGATAAGTGCTACAGCATTGGCACAGCTGTTAGCATTAAACTCCGGCAGGCACTGATTCCTTACAAAGTTGATCTTATCCTCGCTCATAGCCACATAGTAACGGCCTGTCTGAGAATTCTTCCATGTGGGTGCCTGAATAGCCGCATCTATCATGACCTTGATCTGATCTTCACTTATCCTCATGCCGCTCTTATAGTTTCTTATGCTTCTTCTGCTCTCTAGTAATTGTGCAAATTCCATGGTAACCCTCCGTTTCTTATCTTAGTTACTGAATGTATTATAACACAGATCACATTATCTTAGCATCCTTAAGCGTGCAATACATGTTCTCGCCTTCCATGTATGTCTCAAATCTGCCGATCACTGTGACAGTCTCTTGAGGATCGGGATAAGCGCTTTCATCTTGCAAAACAAATTCTATTCCCTGTGCACAGCAGGCTGTAGCATCCTGGATGATGCAGAAATAGTACTGTTTATCTGTACTGTCATCATACATCGTATCATAGATGCCCTGCATCTTTATTATCTTTCCTACATACTGATCTGGAACAGTCATCATGTTGTAAACTTCAGCATATACCATGCTGCTGGATAACACCGTAAGATCCACATCTATGCCGTCATGAGTCATAGCCTCTCTTTCAGCTTCAAGTACCGATACTGTCTCTTCAGATTTGCTTGCTTCAGGTGAAGGAGTCGATTCCGGAATGCTTTCACTGTCTTCTTCAGCCATCTTTTCATTCAGCACATCATCCACAGTAGACTGTGAATATCCGCTTGTTCTTGCAGCCGCAGATTCATCACTAGCTGCGCATGAACAGATAAACAGACTAAAAACTATGCATATCAAAACATTTATGTATCTTTTCATTTTTCAACTCCCAAAATCGCACCTGTCAGGCTGCATATTGCAAAAGCAGCCACATCAACAGCGACTATGGTCGATCCGACAGGAGTACCTGCAAGGATCGATATTATCATGCCGCCAAAAGCACAGGCTACCGATATGATGGCAGCACATACTGTCACACTCTTGAAATTCTTGAACACTCTCATAGCAGAGAGAGCCGGAAATATCACAAGCGCAGATATGAGAAGAGAACCCACAAGGTTCATTGCCAGCACTATTATTATCGCTATCACGACCGCTATGAGAAGATTGTATCCGTCAGCTTTTGTCCCTACAGCCTTTGCGAAATTCTCATCAAACGTCACTGCAAATATCTTATTGTAAAAAACTATAAAGATCACAACTACGGCTATAGAGAGGATAACGCACAAAAAGACCTCAAACGAAGTCAGAGTAAGGATCGATGTCGAGCCAAAAAGCGTCGAGCATACATCCCCCGAAAGGTTTGATGATGCCGAAAAGATATTCATTATCAGATATCCGAATGCAAGTGCCCCTACAGATATCATAGCTATAGCCGCATCGCCCTTTATCCTGGTATTCTGACCTGTCCTTAAGAGCAGGATCGCACATACCACGGTTATAGGCAGTATTAGTATCATCTTGTTTGTCAGACTTAAGACGCTGGCTATCGCCATTCCTCCGAATGCCACATGCGAGAGTCCGTCTCCGATAAAAGAGAACCTCTTCAGTACAAGAGTCACTCCAAGAAGTGATGAACTCAGAGCTATCAGCACACCCACTATGAGTGCGTATACCACAAATTTATGCTGCAGATATACAGACAGAGTTTCGATCATTGATTTTCACCGCCTTTTTGCAAAGTCACAAAGCTTTTTCCGATATCACTGTTTAGATATTCATCCGTTGTTCCGAAGAACACCCGCTCTCCGATATGCAGTATATGATCTGCATACCTTGTTGCTGCCGATATATCATGACTTATCATGATTATCGTTATGCCTTCTTTGTTAAGTGAAGCGATAAGCTCATACATATCGGCTGTCACCTTAGGGTCAAGCCCCGCTACAGGCTCGTCCAAGAGAAGTATCTTTCTTGTCGCGCAAAGAGCTCTTGCAAGAAGCACTCTTTGCTGCTGTCCTCCCGAAAGCTCTCTGTAGCACTGATCAGCCAGTTCTGTGATACCCATCCGTTCCATGTTTTCAAGAGCAAGCTTTTTCTCCTGCGCATTATAAAACGGTCTTAATCCGCATCTTGCCTGGAATCCTGACATCACTATCTCTTTCACTGATGCAGGAAAGTCTCTCTGGACCACAGTCTGCTGCGGCAGATATCCTATCTCGCCGTTTTCTAGTCCGTCTGCTTTCTTTATCTGTCCGCTCACAGGCTTTATAAGTCCTAACAGAGTCTTCATCAGAGTTGACTTGCCTGAGCCGTTTTCTCCGACTATGCAAAGATACTCGCCGCTTTCTATCTTAAAATTCAGTTTTTCGCTTATTACGCTCTTATCGTAGCCTACCTCTAGATTCTCCACCGTTATATAAGACATATCAGTGTTCTCCGTTTCTTATCTTCAGTTTAACGCTTCCTTTAGTACAGAAAGATTTGATTCCATTATCGAAATATATGTGACAGACTTCTTAACATCATCACTCGTTACAGACTGCATCGAATCAAGTGTCAGTATCTTCTGATCCTTGTTATTTGTATTATCCCTTATCGTTTCTGCTATCTTGTGTTCTGAACCCTCTATTGTCATTATGGCCGGAAGTGTA
Organism: uncultured Lachnospiraceae bacterium; assembly: GCA_902789785.1. GTDB lineage: Bacteria > Bacillota > Clostridia > Lachnospirales > Lachnospiraceae > Colinaster. Next base: position 356 of record CADAPR010000009.1, on the reverse strand, counting down.
AGTTCATCAGTCTTTTTTGACAGAAAGACGATCGTTTCAAAACTTGCTTCGGTTTCTGCAGAGCAGCCTGCAAACGCCGCATAATAATCAAGTCCGTAGTCATCAGTCATATATCTGAAAGGGAATCTGTCTCCGAACAGCAATGTATTGTATTTTGCACCATCAACAGCACTCTTATACTGCCCGTCAAGATCTGAAAGCTTCTTATTGTATTCTTTCGTATTGCTTCTGTATGCTTCGGCATTATCTGCATCTGCTTCGCATATTTTTTCGCAGATAACGTCACAGCATATCTGAGCGTTCTTTAATGAGAGCCATACATGCTCGTCGTACTCAGGCTCTTCCTCTTCGCTCTC
>CADAPR010000008.1:480-36355 GCA_902789785.1 uncultured Lachnospiraceae bacterium | reverse complement strand
AATTCTCTGCAAAAAACTCATAATCTATATCATCTGCTATCTTCATAGTTTCAGGAAGTATCGATTTCCATAGCGCAAGTCTTATGTTTTCATCTGGCTTACTAAATCTCACTACATAAGTTAGTCTTCTCACAAATGCCATATCAAAGTTTTGGAACAGATTGGTCGCAAGAAGTACCATACCGTTATGTGATTCAATCTTCTGGAGCAAATATGCTGTTTCTGCGTTTGCATATTTATCATGCGAATCATTTACATCCGTACGCTTTGAAAACAATGCATCAGCTTCATCAAAAAATAGTATTGCATTAGTCTTCTTTGCTTGATCAAATACTTCTCCAAGATTCTTTTGTGTTTCTCCAAGATATTTAGAATAAATCTGAGATACATCTATCCTGTACAACGGTAGATGAAGTTCCTCTGAAACAACCTGCGCCGCCATTGTCTTACCAGTTCCGGGTGGGCCACACAACAGAACCGATATCCCGTTTCCATATGCTCCTCTTTCTGCTTTCCACAATTTGCTCTCGATACGTCTTCGGTGTCTGAATCGTTCACAGGCCACCATAAGAATATCTCTTTGGGCTGAATCTATCTGAAGATCATTCCATGTAAATGTTGATGGTATAAAAGTTGCAAGATTAGATAATCCCCTGTCTCCATACGCAAACAGCTGTACTTTAAGATCTTTCTTACCGATTTCATTCTTACCCGACCATATGACTTGCTTTTGAACTCGACTTACTATCTGCTGTATGCCGTTGAGTGATAATTCATAGCAGTCTGCAAGATCTGATACGGAAAGATCATCCGACAGTTTCAAACCTGTTTGGTTCAGAAAATAATTCCAAAGTTTTTCTCTTTCATCAACTTCCGGGTATGGTAATTTAAATATGTATATAGTATTTAGACCAGAAATGATAAACTGAGGAGCCTTCTCATTTCCGTAAATAAATATATTTCTATCCTTGATATAATTTCTCAATACGTATATCACTGAATTCAGGACATTATAATCAGTCTTTTCCCCAATCTTAATACACAGATTTCCGCTTTTAAGCTTAAGATCAACTATCAATCTACCTAGTCTGAGAGCGATTGCCCCTCTATTAGATGCATACCCGTTTTTATCTATATCCTTTTGAAGGATATCCAAATTAAGAATCAGTATATTTTTATATCCGCTCATCTCAAGAAAAACTGGAACATCTAACGGATCTTTGCTTTCGATATAAATCAATGAGTTCTCATTACTTGACGGAAATGATTCTCTGGTCTTTGAAAAAACTTCTAAATCAAGTTCATCATAGTAATATCTATCACAAAAAGGTATATCTTCACTTATCTTCTTTCCCAATAAGTATCCAAGAATATCACTTCTTAAAACAATCGGCTCATCCATTATTGATGAGATCTTAGAACTGTCCGTTTTCTTAAGGAAACACACCCTCATCTTTCCTTCTGCACTGCATAGTTCTTCGAATAAAGAAATATCTGCTTCTTCGCTAATAAGGCTATACAGACTGTATAAGATCCCTGCTGTAGGATGTTTGAGCATCGCATCATTCGCTATATATGCATACAGATTTCTTCGATTTACATCAATTGCTAGAGCAAGTGCTGTAAGTATCGCCAATTCTTCTAAGAAAGTCAGATCAAACTCTTCACGGATCTTCTTTATCGGAAGGAGTACTTCATCTTTTGTAGCTTCTTCTCTTTTCTTTATGAAATCTCTTGCCTTAGATACTTCATTTGCCAGTTCCTGGTTATATACACTGGATTTTCTATTGATCGGTCTCGTTTCATAATAATATTCAGCCTGTTCATCTGTAAGAATAATACCTGGAGTGTAATACTTTTCACCGGCAATAGACCTGGCATTGATATATTCCTCAAGAATATACTCAAATAAACGCAGATAATCTTCTCTGTGTTCTCTTTCAGACTCGTATGGTTTGTTTTCATTAGTTAGATCAATATAGTCCGATACGTAATGCATTCTTATTCTCCGTTATATCTGATGCACATCATTGTGATATCATCAAACTGTTCGGCTTCTTTTGCAAAACCCTTTATTCCGCTCATTACATTTTCAATTATCTTTTCAGGAGATGACGCCAGATCAGTGTTTAATGTTTCTTTCAGTCTTTCTGTACCAAAAAGCTCATCATCTTTATTGGTCGCTTCGGCTACGCCATCAGTATATACAAAGATACTGTCTCCCGGGTGAAGTTCAAATTCATGCTGTTTAAATGCTATTCCTTCAAATGAACCAACAGGCATTGAATGCTGATAAACAGACTCCTCAAACATGCAACCGTTTCTTTTAACCATAGGATTTTCATGCCCTGCATTGGCAACAAGTCCTTTCCATGTTGAAGTATCTATTATCGCAAGCCAAGCGGTGAAAAAAAGATTTGCTTCATTGCGCTCACACATCTGATCATTGACATCTGCAAGTATTTCTGATGGAGTTCCTCCAAGCATTGCTCTCGTTCTTATCGATGTCATTGCTTTTGCCATGAATATCGAAGCAGGGATTCCCTTTCCTACTACATCAGCGATAACAAGGACCAAATGAGTTTCATCTGCAAAGAAGTAATCATAGAAATCTCCGCCTACTTCTCTTGCCGCAGTCATAGTAGCAAAAAGATCAAACTCTTTATGCTCTGGGAAAGCAGGATTATTACGCGGCAGCATATCAAGCTGTATCTGAGTCGCTACTTCAAGTTCGCCGTCTATTCGTCCTTTTTCAGCACTTATTGCAGCATTTTCTGCAATATAACCCTTAATATCGTTATACATCTTAAGATATGAGCCTGATAGTTCTTCAAGTTCATCTTGAGTATGAATATCGATTTGGGGTGTTGTGTCATTCTCAAGGTTTGTCGTGATGTTCTTTACAACATCATTAAGATGTCTTATGGGATTTACGACCTCTTTACTAAGGAATGAATAATACAGTCTTCCTGCAATCAGTGATCCTGCTAAGATGATGATTATTATAGCGATTACAAATGCTGTTATATTGCTCCTTATATCCGAAGTTGCAAGGTCTAATCCCACAAGAGCTACAGGTTCACCGTTACTGTCAAATATAGGATAAAATCCGCAGACAATATCTCCATATGTAGGGTCTCGATAGAAACTGATCTTTTCGATAGGATCTTTTCGAAAAGTTGCGTCTCTTGTCTCCTTACCGCCATCCATATAGTTTTCATGAAGTCCAAGCCAGTCATATGGATTATCATCTGTCTGCCATACATAGACAAGATCATCTTCATAAGGCACAAAAACATAGAACAGTCTAAGTGCCGTATTATCCCTTGTTACTGAAAGATAATTGAGTATCTCATCATAGTAATCATCCGTTGTCCCGGTATCAATATAATTCTGGATTCTGTCGCCGTCTATCAGTTCAGATGCGGTATGCAGATAACCGAATACCATTGCGTTGTATTCGTTTATCGTATTGTTATAATATCGAAATCCTGTCATCGCCCCAACCAAAATGACCATAACAGCTTCGAATACAAACAACCACTTTAATACTTTTTTACGTATTCCACCCTGCTTCATGCTTTTGCCTCTCTTCTTCTCTGCATGACTCTTTCAAATAAAAGAGCTAACGGATATGTGATCATAAATATCGCGGTTGCTAAAAGAAGCGTCCATCCGATAGGCAGTTCCTGTGTTCCTCTCACAGAATAAAGAACTACATTTGTAAGCATCACAACAAAGAACCAATGGATAATATAAACACGTGTAATATTTCTGCTCAAACTTAAGATAAAGCGTTTAAGGAATTCAGGTAAAATCTTCATTAGCATATGATAGACTCCCAAGATACTAACTGCGAATATCACAAGAGTAAATGCATCATACCAGAGCAGGTGATAATAGCAGTTCTCACTCTCGACCAGCGTCACACCGCTGTCCATCTGTCCAAAGCTGAATATATATTCAGCAATGCAAAAGATAGTATATAAGATCAAAGGAATTGGTGTGACGATCCTGTAGAATCTGTCCTTGTCTTTCATCCTTGTTAAAAGCTCACCGAACACATATCCGCATGCCGGTACAAAAAACCAGTTAAAGATTGGAAAATCGGACATGACCAGGCCTGCACTGTCCTGTGTACCAATGATATGACCCAGAGCTATATTAAGAACAGGATTATTAAGATCAACATGCCTTACAAGCGAGCCAAATATCGACATGCCAGCAGCGATGATAAGTATCTTTGGATTCGATAGATTAATATGTAAAAATATTCCCAGTAAAATAAAAAACAGACCTGCAAACTGAAGGATATCATTTCCAAAAACTCGATACCATAAAGGTGTAATGAATTTGGCACAATCTCCTGTCAGAGCATAGCCCGTCATATATGGTATAAAAAATCTCAAAAAATTAAGCAGAAAGCCGCCAATAAAAAGCGCAAGTCCTCTTTTCATCAGACTTACAGAGTCCTTGCAACGCGAAAAATGAATGCATGCTCCCATTGCAAATATAAACATAGGCGCACCGAAAGGCTGCCCTATAACTATATTAAAGAAAAAGGGGATCGGGTCATATATACGTTCAACAGGCGTGCATTCGATAACAGTGTGGACTGCCGGTAGGAAAAACACCGGTATAGCCCTCGCAAGATCGATTTCCTGCTGACGACCGAGATTTACGGCAGAATCAGCAAAACAATCTCTTAATGCGTTATTATTCATCTTTTATTATTCAATCCTTCTAACCTTCATGCCAAGCATGTCCAAAGGGACTGTTTGACTTATAAAACCTGATAAAATTATACCGCATTAACAAGGTGCTTATCAATAAAAACGTAGCGTTATATACAGTTTAAGATCATATCTTGATGTAATATATTATGACTGATAAATATATATATTATGACTGATAAATATCTAGTATCCTTCCAAGATATGCTAGTGAACCACAGGCAATTATTGCACTGTTTTCATCACACATTGACGTAGCAAATTCAACTGCTTCATCAACAGAATCACAGCATGTGACTCTATTATTATATTTTTTCACAATATCTGCTAATTCAACACTCCTTAATGCTCTGGCATTATTTGGAGCCTGGCATGTAAACACCATCAGGCCGTCATTAACAATGGTGCTAACCACCTTATCGACTTCCTTATCTCTGAACATACCCAATATATATATCTTATTCTTATCAGATAAATATGTGTCAATGCTTTCGCGAAGCCTTATGGCAGCATCTTCATTATGAGCTCCATCAATTATAAATAAAGGTTTCTTTTTAAGTACCTGGAAACGTGCCTGCCATTCAGTCTTAAGCAGACCCTTTTGTATGCTCTCTTCTGTAATTTTTGAAAAACCGCTTTCTACTAAGATGTTTGCAGCTTCAATTGCAAGAACTGCATTATCAGGCTGCCAAGTGCCGGCAAGTTTTATCTCATATCTTTTTTCTTTATACTTAAAGCTCTGCTTTATAAGCCCGTACTTTATGTTGGAAAGATCTTTTTTATCTATTATTGTAAGTGGGCTAGCGTTTTTTATACATACTTGCCTTATTACGATTTCAGATTCCTCTTTTTGTTTTGCTGATACTACAGCGTTATCTTATCAAGTGTATCTCCCAAAAACTGCATATGATCCATGGATATGGAAGCTAATATGGATAAAACTGTAGTCTTTACTATATTTGTCGCATCATCAGTCCCGCCCATGCCTGTTTCCAGTACTACGATGTCACATTTTTTTCTTTCAAAATATAAAAAAGCAAGTGCCGTTTCAATCTCAAAAGCCGTCGGATGTTCATATCCTTTTTCACACATTCTATCGCAGGCATTCTTTACCTCTTCTAAAAGCTGTGTAAAAAGATTTTGAGATATCATCCTGCCATTTATCTGAAATCGTTCTCTGTACTCCCTTATCGTTGGAGAAATATATCTTCCCACTCTGTAGCCGGATTCTGTTAGAATCGTCGAGGTAAAAGCCAGGGTAGATCCTTTGCCGTTTGTACCGGCGATATGTACAAACTTAAGATCATCTTGAGGATTATTCAGTTCATCACAAAGAGCTCTGATACTGTCCAGTCCCAGTACAGAGCCTTTAAGAGTATTTATATATTCTATGTATTGCAGTGCCTGTGTATAATTCATATAAATCAAAACAGGGCTGTGCAGCGGCACAGCCCTTTGTCCTTTATCCTAACTCGTCAACATCCATTCCCATTTCATTAAGATCGATTCCGCCGATATCCTGCATATTAACGGTACGTCTCTTAATCCTAGCTTTTTCAGACTCTTCAAGAATGTAATTCTTTATCTCTTTTGAATTCTTGATGTGTTCAATCATAAGGATCGGATGTGTCTTGTCACCTGTTATGCACTTTATAGTACCAAGCCTGAATATCTTCTCCATAAGACTTACTTCAAGTTCCACATCAGTGATCTTGTACATATAGCAATCATTCTCATAAGTTTTGAAGAATCCCGAATCTATGGTCAGTACATCATCATTTATCGTATATTTTGTGAATGTCCAGGGTAATCCTAAAAACAACCATCTCTTTCTTTCTACATATCCCATTAATCAGCCCCTCCTTCTACTTGGTATGCTTTTAATATAATACCACATCTTAAAGGATTTTTACACTTCCGAGACTTCTCTTGTCAAATTTCTCTTCGCAGTACTTGCATCTGTAGAGTCCCTTCTGCTCATCAGAAAGGAAGAAAATATGAGGCAGTTCCTGTTCAATTGATGTGATACATCTTGGATTCTTGCATTTGAATACTCTCTGGATCTCCTTAGGTAGCGTAAGTTCCTTTTTCTGTACTATCTCGCCGTCCTTTATCACATTTACAGTTATATTGCAGTCTATAACAGCCAGTACATCAAGGTTAAGATCTTCGATATCGCACTCAACCTTTAAGATATCTTTTTTGCCCATCTTGTCTGATTTGGCATTCATTATCATCGCAACCGTACAGTCTCTGGTATCAAGCTGAAGATGATGATATATTGACAGGCTCTGACCTGCCTTTATGTGATCGAGTACAAATCCTTCTTCTATCTTTCCTACATTTAACATGCTATATCACCTCCCAAACCAAGCAGTGTATATATGAGTGCCATTCTGACATAAACTCCGTACTGAGCCTGTTTAAAATATGCTGCTCTCGGATCATCGTCTATCTCTACGCTTATCTCGTTTACTCTGGGCAAGGGATGAAGAACAAGCATATCTTCCTTTGCTGATTTCATCTTCTCCTTTGTGAGTACGTAGAAGTCTTTCAATCTTATATAGTCTTCCTCGTTGAAGAATCTTTCTCTCTGAACTCTTGTCATGTACAACAGATCAAGTTGAGGCATAACTTTATCCAGACTTATCACTTCTTCATAGCCTATGTTCTTACTCTTTAGCATCTCTGTTATATAATCCGGTACCTTGAGTTCCTCAGGTGATATAAAAATAAATTTGATATCTTCATATCTGGCAAGTGCTTCTATTAACGAATGTACTGTTCGGCCGAATTTAAGGTCTCCGCACAATCCAATCGTAAATCCCCCTAGCCTTCCTTTCAGGCTTCTTATCGTCAAAAGATCCGTTAGAGTCTGAGTCGGATGCTGATGTCCTCCGTCACCTGCATTGATGACCGGTATCTTTGATCTTCCTGCAGCTACCATCGGAGCACCCTCCTTGGGATGTCTCATCGCACATATATCAGCATAGCAAGATATTACACGTATCGTATCAGATACGCTCTCCCCCTTTGCTGCGCTTGATGAATCTGCTGATGAAAAACCAAGTACGCTTCCTCCAAGGTTTAGCATCGCTGATTCAAAGCTCAATCTCGTTCTAGTACTTGGCTCATAAAAACAGGTCGCAAGCTTTTTTCCATGACAAACATCAGCATACTTGTCTCTGTTGTTTTCCATGTCATTTGCCAGATCAAAAAGCTTATCAAGCTCTTCGACCGTAAAATCCAGTGGATTCATTAGATGTCTCATAATCCTTATCCCTTTCATAAAAAAACGATGAGAATAAAATTCCCATCGTCTGTTATCATGTTCTTGTTAAATTGTGGCTTGTCTCAATCAGTCTCACAATATAGCCTCCCGCATTTAGGCTATAATACCATATCTTGTGGTATTATTCAACAATTAATTTCATTATTTTGCATCTTTGAACACGCCCCTGAAAGCACGCTGTGAAATAGGCTTTCTAATCAGGATCTTGCAAATCAAATACTGAATGATGACACCGATTATGATGACAATATATCCGAATATCACTACATCATTTAAGGACACTTTGCTAAATATATCTAACGAATTCATTATATTCATGCCTGTAGTGATAAAAGCAAATGTGAAACAGAATACCACGATCGAGACTATAAAGTACTTATATACAAATCCGGTATATATAAAAAGTAAAAAAAACATGATATCTATCATCAGTAAAGATGATGTATTGTCAACGATATACTCCGGATGTATCCTTGCCATACTTAGTCTGAATACTATCAACAGCGTATAAAGTACTATTGAGAGAAATCCATTAAGCTTAACTGGCATATCTAGCTGTATCCTTCTCCCAATGCCTGATGACTGTATCATATCTGACATTGAAAGGCTCATTATAAACTGAAACAGATATATGCTTGTTAAAACTATATAAAATCCCCCCAGGTACTGAGTACCCTTTGTAGCTACCTCATTGATCACTCCAATGATGAAAAATATAATCAGAAATATACAATTCGTCTTGAATTTGAAACTGTATTTGCAAAGCTTTAAGAATTTTATCATATCTTTCATTCTAAATCCCCCATCAATTACATAAGATCCTTATATGATTCCTTTATCTTTTTTGAAGCAAAGAGCTGTGTAAATATAACACCGCATGCTAATAGCACTATCAACGCGATCATCACTGGTACCGCATTAATCAACTTATTTATACACAGAACATCGATTGTCAGTCCCACTACGAAAAAAGGAGCTGATGTCATTATTAAGAATCCGTACATTGTAACGTATCTGGTAAAGCTTACCGACCATACACTTACATTTGCAAGAGTAAGCGCACATACAATTAATGCCTTGGGATCATCAACTGATCTTGATACTAGTATTCCCGGTATCAGTGTATAAGCTATCGTTCTTACTATTCGTAGTATCGAATCAGAAAGCATGCTCTTTTTTACGAGATTCATTCCATTAATGGAAGTTTTTAGATATTCCATGCCGAAATTGTTCTTTCGATATATTGCTCCGTAACCAAAGTATTCTGTCGAAATCTCATATATCATCAGCCATGCCTGAACAAACAGAAATATCTCAGCATATACAAATCCTATAAACGATCTGTAAATCAATCCGAAGATCATAAAAACCAATGGCACAATAATATTTGTAATGTTGAAATATCTTCTTCCTACTACTGCTTTATGAGTTTTTAACATATCAGATTACCATCCTTGTATTCTTCTTCATTACTGCAATACTTATCTGATATAGCGAAGGTGTTTCTCTTGTAAGGTTCATACCAGCAAGCTTATCAAGATCTTGTGAAAGACAGATCCCTTCAAACCCGTATGGATTAACAGTTATTGAATAAAGGATATTCTTGGCAGCTTCTGTATCTTCTGCGTCACCTTTTACAAGAATATATTTTTCCTTTAGTTCATCTACGAACCCTTTTTCAACAATTTGACCGTGCTCCATGATGATCGCATAATCAGTAATGCTCTCCATATCTGCTACGTTATGCGTTGAAAAGAATACTGTATGATTTCCTTCTCCGTTATTGATATAGTCTCCGATCATAGAATTGAGTACATCTCTCATGAGTGGATCAAGAGGTGAAGCAGGCTCATCAAGTATCAGAAGATTTGTGTCTCTTGCAAGTACTGTCGCCAGCATCAGTTTCATCTTTGTTCCGTCTGAAAGATCGCCGTTTTTCTTTTTAGGATCAAAATCATGATCACCAAATAGTGCTAAACGGTTACAGAGTTCCCTGAACCTGTCCTTATTAAAGTTATCAAATATCAGTTCACTTATCGTCTCAATATCTCCAACGCTCCATGTTGGCAAGAAGTACTTGCCTGGGCCGGTATATCCTATGCTGTTCTTTACTTCAGGATTTGATTCCTTTTCATTTACGGAATACTTGTCGAAATACGTGATTTCTCCCTTAAAATCGAGTCTTATACCTGAAAGCATATTGAGTAATGTTGTCTTACCTGCACCATTCTCTCCTATCAGAGCTGTTGCAAATCCCTGAGGTATCTCAAATTCAGGTATATCGAGTTTGAAATTCTTATACTCCTTAATTAGATTCTGTCCTTTTACAGCTGTTGTGTAATTCATACATCCTCCTGTGAAAGCATATATAATGCTTTTAATGTTTCAATAAGTTCGGATTCAGTGATATTTGCGATCTTTGCTGAATTTATCGCATCGTTAAGCGAATCTTCAACTTTTCGTAAATGCTGTTCTCTGAGCATCTCAGAGTTCTGTGCATTCACGTAATACCCTTTTCCCTGTGCAGCGGTAACAAGTCCTTCTTTTTCAAGGATCTCGTAGGCTTTCATTGTTGTTATGACGCTGATACGCAGATCCTTGGCCAGTCCTCTTATTGACGGCAGGTAATCACCCTGATCATACTTACCGGAAAGTATATCCGTTTTAAAGCTGTCTGCTATCTGCTGATAGATCGGTTTGTCCGAATTCTGTGTTAACTGCATAATGTAGTTCCTCATAAAAATCCTATTGGTGTACGAAAACCCTCCCCCTTAGTTTTCGTACATCCAATAACAGTTGCAACTGTTTATGTGTTATATATACACCTATAACAGTTTTGTGTCAATATATTTTTTAAAAAATATTCAAAATTTTGTATTTTGCCCTCCGTGTGATAAAATGTGCATATGCGAAAAATACTGACAGTTATTGCAATTACATACTGCATGATTATATTTGTATCATGTTCAGGTCCAGATGTATCAGATGATATGAAAGTCGATATTGAGCCTGTAGCTCAAAACGATATTGTATCAGATATGTCACTGCCATCTCCTGTTGTTACTGAAAAAGCTGTTCCTACAGAGAAACCAAAAGACGCTGCCAGTCTTGCTCTTGATAAGATGTTATCTGAGCTTAACAAACGATATGCAGACATTCTTCCTTCAGGCTGTTTTGTTATAGAGGATATAAAGATAGTTAACGTCTCAAAGGTAGACAATGATACTGTTTTTGAAGCTATATGTCACAGTCCGTTACATGATAAGGACTTCAGGGTTTATCTTAGTGAAACCAAAGCACTGGTTAGTGATGATTTTTCAAAACTGCTTTTAGGAAATGCCATAGAAGCTGATATAAGCGCTGTTATCAGCGAAAATGCTCTAGATAAGATAACCGGATATAAATATGTGTATGAGATGACCACCGGTGGATATAAGGATGTTGAGGATATTGAGGAATATATCTCTAAAACAGACAGTCATATCATCATAGATATAGGCTGTGATGAGGGGCTCTCACAAGATGAAATGACATCTCTAAAGAATATTTGTGAGAAACTGACCCAAAAAGGATACAGTTTTATCTTAAACTGTACAGTTTCTGATAATGAGACTTCTCTTTATCATGATCCAAGACATGACAAGACGATCACGGATGAACAGCTCTTATCACTTTCTAAAAAGGAACCGGTCCAGATCTATGATCCATCAAATTCATCAAATGTTATAGTCATTGATGCCGGTCATCAGAGAAAAGGCAATTCAGAAAAAGAACCTATAGGCCCCGGTGCGAGTGAAATGAAAGCAAAGGTTACAGGCGGTACAACCGGAGTAGCCAGCGGTCTTGCTGAGTATGAACTTAATCTAATGGTTGCACTTAAGTTGCAGAATATCCTTACTGCCAGAGGATATACAGTCATCATGGTAAGAACCGATAATGATGTTAATATCAGCAACAGTGAAAGAGCCAAAATTGCCAATGACAATAATGCCGCAGCTTTTATACGCATACATGCCAACGGTTCTGAAAACTCTAATGCAAACGGAGCAATGACGATATGTCAAACGCCTTCAAATCCGTACAATGCATCTTTAGCTCCTCAGAGCAAACTGCTCTCTACATGCGTACTGGATTCACTTGTTGCCTCAACAGGATGTAAAAAAGAAAGAGTATGGGAAACAGATACTATGAGCGGAATCAACTGGTGCACTGTTCCTGTTACGATTGTTGAAATGGGATATATGACAAATCCGGATGAGGATCTAAAGATGGCATCAGATGATTACCAGAATCTTATAGCCGAAGGAATAGCAAACGGAATAGATAATTACATGAACCAATAAGCAAGAAGCGAAGAAAGCCTATGCTCTCTCCGCTTCTTTTAATATCTTCATAAATTCTAAAGTGTTTTTTTTGATATCGCCCTTAAAGATCGACGAGCCGGAAACTATTACATTGGCTCCCGCATCAAGGATCATCCTGAGATTTTCCTTGCATACACCGCCGTCTACTTCTACATCTACATTAAGACCTCTCTCATTAATGAGTTCTCTTGTCCTTGCTATACGTCCTGTAGCATCTTCCATGTACTTCTGTCCGCCCAGTCCCGGTTCTACGCTCATAATGAGGATCATATCTACATACTCAAGATATGGTATGATCTCTTCTACTTTTGTTGCAGGCTTTATCGATAGACCTACCTTGCAGCCGCATTCACGTATCTTTTTAAGAGTTGCAGTTACATCTTTGCATGCTTCTAAATGCACAGTTATGGTATCGGCTCCGCATTTTGCAAAATCATCAACACATTTGATCGGATCGACTATCATCAAATGAACATCAAATATTATATCAGTACATTTCCTGATACTCTCAACAACACACTGACCAAAACTGAGCCTGGGGACAAATACGCCGTCCATTACATCGATATGCAGATATTGCGCACCGGCAGATGCAGTCTTTTTGATCTCATCACCCAGATTGGCTATATCCGCAGCCAAAATGGATGGAGCTAGTATATTCTTCAAACCTATTTCCTCGTTTAAAAAGTGGCAACCGTCGGATTGCCACTTTTAAATTACTTATCAGATATTTGAAAGTATTGTCTCAGCTACTCCCTTGCCGTCAAGCCCGTACTTCTCAACAAGAGCTGATGCAGGTCCGGATTCGCCGAACTTATCGTTCATACCTATCTTAACAACCTTTGTAGGTGCATTTGCAGCAAGGCAGTCACATACAGCACTTCCGAGACCGCCGATAACGCTGTGCTCTTCAACTGTGAATACCTTTCCTGTCTTCTTTGCAGAAGCGATAACGATCTCCTCATCAAGAGGCTTGATCGTGTGGATGTTTATTACATCTGCCTTGATGCCCTTTTCTTCGAGTATCTTTGCTGCCTGCATAGCAGAATCAACGCATATTCCTGTTGCTATGATAGTTACATTATCACCGTCATTAAGCTTTACGCCCTTGCCTATCTCAAATTTGTAATCAGGACGATCATTGATAACCGGAACAGCTGCACGACCGAATCTTAAATAAACGGGTCCGTTCATCTCAAGAGCTGCCCTTACAGCAGCCTTTGCTTCAATATCATCACTAGGAACGATAACTGTCATACCGGGAATTGTTCTCATAAGAGCAATATCCTCGTTACACTGATGTGTAGCACCGTCTTCACCTACTGTGATACCTGCATGTGTAGCACCTATCTTAACATTAAGATGAGGATATCCTATAGAGTTTCTTACCTGCTCAAAGTTTCTTCCGGCAGCAAACATAGCAAATGAAGAAACAAAAGGGATCTTTCCGCATGTAGCAAGACCGGCAGCGATGCCTGTCATATTACACTCAGCAATACCGCAGTCGATATGTCTGTCGGGATATGCCTTTTTAAATGTACCGGTCTTTGTTGCACCTGCAAGATCGGCATCGAGAACGACCAGATTAGGGAAGTCCTCAGCACATGCTACCAGCGCATTACCGTAGCTTTCTCTTGTAGCAATCTTATCTCCCATATCAGTTGCCCTCCTTTAACTGTTCATCTATAGCTGCAAGATCAGCCATTGCTGTTGCATACTCCTCATCGTTAGGAGCCTTGCCATGCCATCCTGCATTATTCTCCATGAAGCTCACACCCTTGCCCTTGGTCGTCTTCATGATGATCGCTGTGGGCATGCCCTTGCAGTCCCTTGCTGCTTTCATTGCAGCTCTGATCTGATCAAAATCATGTCCGTCTATATTGATCACATTGAAATTGAATGCTTCAAATTTTTTATCTATAGGATAAGGTGAACATACGTCCTCGATCTTGCCGTCGATCTGTAATCCGTTGTTATCAACAATAACAACAAGGTTGTCAAGCTTGCGGGCGCCTGCGAACATTGAAGCCTCCCAAACCTGTCCTTCCTGAATCTCACCATCGCCTAAGAGTGTATATACTCTGTAATCCTTGTTATCCATCTTCGCAGCAAGAGCCATACCTACGGCTGCAGATATACCCTGTCCGAGTGAACCTGAAGACATGTCAACACCGGGTGTTTCCTGCATGCAGGGATGTCCCTGTAAATATGAACCAAGCTTACGAAGTGTTGTAAGGTCTTCAACAGGGAAGTATCCTCTGTTTGCAAGTACGGAATACAGACCGGGTGCCGTATGTCCCTTTGATAGAACGAAACGGTCTCTGTCTTCCTTCTTGGGATCCTTGGGATCGATGTTCATCTCTTCAAAATACAGAAATGTGAACATGTCAGCTGCAGACAGTGATCCGCCCGGATGTCCGGCCTTGGCACTGTGAACAGATGTAACGATGCCTTTACGAACTTCGTTCGCTTTTTGCTTAAGTTCTAAATTGGTCATTGTTTTCTAACTCCTTCTTAATAGTAAGTCGCTTGTACCTTACCAAATATTGTCAAGCGTATTTATTTTAACACATGAATATGTCACATACAACCTAAAATGGTTCACGTGCACACTTAATTTTGTCCGTAGTATGCACCGGCTCCGTGCTTCCTGTAATAATGCTTATCCATCAGCTCCTGTGGTGCTTCTTTTACCTGCGGATTAATGAGTTCGGTCCACATAGCCATCTTTGCTACTTCCTCGAGCACGACTGCATTATGAACAGCCTCATGACAGTCCTTGCCCCAGATGAAAGGTCCATGGTTCTTGCAAAGGCAAGCAGGTACTGCTGTAACATCAAGATCTCTTCTTATAAACTCGTTAACTATAAGATGTCCTGTATTGGATTCATATGCATCTTCTATCTCACCCTTTGTAAGGCATCTGAGACACGGAACAGATCCGTAGATGTAATCGGCATGTGTGGTTCCATAACATGGGATATCTCTTCCTGCCTGAGCAAAGCTTGTAGCATAAGAACTGTGTGTATGTACTACACCGCCTATCTCACTGAATGCCTTATAGAGTTCTAGGTGAGTAGGTGTATCAGAAGAAGGATTGAAATCACCTTCGACCTTGTTTCCGTCAAGATCCATTACTACCATATCATCAGCAGTGAGCTTCTCATAATCCACTCCGCTTGGTTTAATTACAAACAGTCCGCTCCTTCTGTCGATGCCGCTGACATTCCCCCATGTAAATGTTACAAGTCCGTATTTTGGAAGAAGCATATTTGCTTCGTAAACCTGTTGCTTAAGATCTTCAAGCATTTTTTATCCTCCATTTAATCAATTCAAACTGTTTACAGCTGCCTTTTCGATCTCAAGACCAGCCATATATCTGTTCATGAATGCATCAAAGCCTTCTACCATTGCCTTGTCAGGTTCAAGTGTCTGTCCTGCCTGACCTGCAAATATCTTGTTATCAAGGAATTGCTGCAAGCTCTCATTGGCATCCTTTAGATCCATATAAGCTGCAAGAAGAGCCATTCCCCAAGGTCCGCCTTCTCCGGCAGTCTCCATTACGGAAACAGGGCTATTTATTGCCGCGGCAAGAACTGACTGACCGACACCTTTTGTCTTGAACAGGCCTCCATGTCCAAACATCTTATCCACCTTAACGCCTTCTTCTCTGATCATGAGATCAAGACCAGATTTTAGAGCAGCAAGTGAACTGTAGATATTCATTCTCATGAAGTTGGCGAGTGTGAACTTATCAGTTGCCTTTCTTACAAAGAGAGGTGCTCCGTCATCGAATCCTGTTACAGGCTCGCCGGAGAAATAGTTGTATGAAATAAGTCCGCCGCAGTCGTCATCACCATCAAGAGCTACTTCAAACAGCTTTGTATATAATGTGTTCTTATCAACCTCAAAGCCAAACAGCTTAAGGTTCTGATCCATTAAGTTTACCCACGCATTGATATCGCTTGTACAGTTGTTGCAGTGAACCATGCCAACAAGCGCTCCGTCAGGAGTGGTTACAAGATCGATCTGAGGATATACCTTGCTCAGTTCCTTTTCTAAAACGATCATTGTAAATACACTAGTACCTGCAGATGTATTTCCTGTACGCTTGCCTACAGAATTTGTAGCTGTCATTCCCGTTCCCGCATCGCCTTCGGGAGGAGCAAGCTTTATGCCTGCTTCAAGATCTCCTTCAGGATCCAACAGTTTTGCTCCCTCATCAGTAAGAGTTCCCGCATTTTCACCTGCTGTCAATACCTTTGGAAGGATATCGCCAAGTTTTGCACCAAATCCCTTGTTAGATGCCAGCTCATCAAATTTTGCTACCATCTTGGCATCATAGTCTCCTGTAGAAATATCGATTGGAAACATGCCTGAAGCATCACCAACACCCAGTACCTTTTTGCCTGTGAGCTTCCAGTGAACATATCCTGCAAGCGTAGTAAAGAATGATACCTTTGAGATATGCTCTTCGCCGTTTAATATCGCCTGGTAAAGATGAGCTATACTCCATCTTTGCGGTATGTTGTAATTAAATGCTGCCGTAAGCTCTTTTGCAGCCTGTTCAGTTATAGTATTTCTCCATGTCCTGAACGGAACAAGAAGTTGATCGTCCTTGTCAAAAGCCAGATATCCGTGCATCATGGCTGAAATTCCCATTGCACCAATGCCTGTCAGCTTTACTCCATACTTGTCAGCTACATCCTTCTTAAGATTTTTGTAGCAATCCTGAATGCCGTTCCATACATCATCCATTGAGTATGTCCATACACCGTTTTCAAAACGGTTTTCCCATTCATGATCGCCGCTTGCGACAGGTGTTCCCTTCTCGTCGATCAGAACAGCCTTGATCCTGGTTGAACCAAATTCGATACCCAGATAAGTTTTTTTGCTTTCGATTTTTTCTTTGATCTCCATAGTAACCTCCAAATATATTTATCCTGCTATTGAATTTCCCGTATAAAGCTGGTAATACTTTCCTTTCTGTTCGATTAATTCCTCATGTGTTCCGCGTTCTATTATCTTTCCGTGTTCAAGTACCATTATCGCATTGGCATTTCTAACGGTTGATAATCTGTGTGCTATAACAAAGCTTGTCCTGCCGTTCATAAGCTTGTCCATTCCATCCTGTACTATTCGCTCCGTTCTTGTATCGATCGAACTGGTTGCCTCATCCAAAATAAGTACAGGGGGATTCGCTATAGCAGCTCTGGCTATCGCAAGCAGCTGTCTCTGACCCTGGCTCAGATTTGATCCGTCACCTTTAAGCACCGTATCATATCCATCGGGAAGCCTCCTAATGAATCCATCCGCATTGGCAAGCTTAGCTGCCGCTATTACTTCTTCATCACTTGCATCAGGTTTCCCGTATCTGATATTGTCAGCTACAGTTCCTGAAAACAGATGCGTCTCCTGCAGGACTATTCCGAGACTATGCCTTAGATCGTCCTTCTTTATCTTGTTTATATTGATACCGTCGTATCTTATCTTTCCATCCTGTATATCATAAAATCTGTTTATCAGATTTGTGATAGTCGTCTTTCCTGCACCTGTAGAACCGACAAAGGCTATCTTCTGTCCGGGTTTTGCAAAGAGCTTGATATCATGAAGCACCATCTTGTCATCATTGTATCCAAAGTCAACGCCGTCAAATACTACATGTCCCTTAACTTCAACATAATCTGTAGTATCATCAGCCTTGTGATAATGCTTCCATGCCCATCTTCCGGTCTTTTCTTTACATTCAACAAGCTTGCCGTCGATCTCCTTGGCATTTACCAATGTAACATATCCGTCATCGACTTCCGGCTTTTCATCCATTATCTTAAATATCCTGTCCGCGCCGGCCATAGCCATTACTATAGCGTTAGCCTGCATGCTCACCTGGTTTATAGGCATATTGAAACTCTTGTTAAATGACAGGAAGCTGACCAAAGCTCCTATAGTGAGACCTGTATATCCGTTGATAGCTAAAAATCCGCCTATGATAGCACATAAAACATAGCTCACATTTCCTATCTGGGCATTCATCGGCATCATGATATTTGCATATCCGTTTGCCTTAAAAGCACTCATTCCAAGCTCATCGTTTAGCTTCTTAAATCCCTGCTTAGCCTCTTCTTCGTGACAGAATACTTTTACGACCTTCTGTCCCGTTATCATCTCTTCGATATATCCGTTTACTGCTCCAAGGTCCTTTTGCTGCTTGACAAAGAATTTGCCGCTCATTCCCGCAGTCTTTCCCGATGCTATAAGCATGACAAATATCATTATGACCGTTACTACAGTAAGCGGAATGCTGAGTATACACATGCTTATAAATACACTTACTATCGTAAATGAAGCATTAACGATCTGAGGCAATGACTGACTTATCAGCTGTCTTAACGTATCTATATCATTTGTATAAACACTCATGACATCGCCATGCGTATGACTGTCAAAAAACCTTATAGGCAGTCGCTCCATGTGTTCAAAAACATCATCTCTGATATTTCTTAAAACTCCCTGAGTGACATTTACCATTATCCTGTTCTGTGTATATACACAGATTACTCCTGTTGCATAGAAGCAGGCCACTCTTGCTATAGCATGTGCAAGCGGCGTGAAATCGGGACTGTCAGAAAGGAGCAAAGGTGCTATATAGTCATCTATTAAAGCCCTTGTAAACATAGTACCCTGAACATTGCAGAGCACTCCCATGATTATGAGTATGAATACCAGTATGCAATGAAGTTTATAATCCACAAAGACATAAGACATAAGCCGCTTAAACAGCTTACCCGGATTTTCTACATTCGGTTTTACGCCTCTGGGAACCCTGTTACCCGGTCCCGGCATATATTTACCCTCCTAAAGGTCATTGTTTTTTTATCATGACGGCTGATCGAAATCTCCGCCGCCGCTTGTCTGAGTTTCATAGATCTCGCGATATATCTCATTTGTTTTTAAAAGCTCTTCATGAGTACCGAATCCGTCTACTCTACCTTCTTCCATGATGATTATCCTGTCGGCATCCATTACAGAGCTGACTCTCTGAGCTATGATCAGCTTGGTCGTATCAGGCATGTATTCTCTGAATGCCTTTCTGATACGGGCATCCGTAGCAGTATCTACAGCACTTGTAGAATCATCAAGTATAAGCACCTTGGGATTTTTAAGCAAAGCCCTTGCAATACAGAGACGCTGTTTCTGTCCGCCTGAAACATTTGTACCGCCTTGAGTGATCATTGTATTGTATCCATCAGGAAAACTCTCTATAAAATCATCAGCACAAGCAAGTTTGCATGCTTCCTTGCACTGTTCATCCGTAGCATCCTTATTTCCCCAGCGAAGATTGTCATATATGGATCCCGAGAAAAGAACGTTGTTCTGCAAAACGACCGATACGCTGTTTCTTAAAACTTCTAGATCATATTTTCTGACATCTATACCGCCAACCTTGATCGATCCGCCGTTAACGTCATAGAGACGGCTTATGAGATTTACAAGGCTTGTCTTGGAACTTCCGGTAGCACCCATGATACCTATTGTCTCACCTGCCCTTATACTAAGATCTATATCCTTAAGAACAGGTTCGTTCCCGTTATTGTTGTATGAGAAGACTACATCCTTAAATTCGATGCTTCCATCCTTTACTTCCATGACAGGATCTTTTGGATTTACGATATCAGCCTCTTCATTTAAAACCTCTGCTATACGCTCAATGCTTGCAGAGCTCATTGTGATCATTACAAAAACAATCGAAAGCATCATCATGCTCATAAGTATGTTCATGCAGTAAGCAAGAAGCGAAGCAAGCTCTCCGGTTGTTAAAAGATCGCTCACTATCATCTTAGCGCCGATCCAGCTTATAAGGATGATGCATGTATAGACAGTCGCACTCATTATAGGTCCGCTTACTATAATGTTATATTCAGCCTTTTTGAATATCTTATAGATATTCTGACTGGCAGTTTTAAACTTTCCTATCTCCTCTTTCTCTCTTACATATGCTTTTACAACTCTGATCGCTGAAACATTTTCCTGAACTGATTCGTTGAGTGCATCATATTTAGGAAACGCCTCCTTGAATGTAGCCGTTGCTCTTCTGATAAGAAATACCATAAAGACAGCTAGCACGAGCACGGCAACAAGATATATGCTTGCGATCCTTGCATTGATATAAAATGCCATGACAAGAGCACATATCATGCTAAACGGCGCTCTCATTGCCATTCTTAGGATCATCTGATATGCATTCTGAACATTGGAAACATCAGTCGTAAGTCTTGTAACAAGACCGGCTGTTGAAAACTTGTCTATATTCTTAAATGAAAATGTCTGGATATTGTTGTACATCGCTTCACGAAGATTCTTCGCAAAACCTGTAGATGCCCTAGCACCGAAAGCTCCGCCGCCGATTCCGGTAAGCAGGCTGAGTATCGCTACTAAAAACATCAGACCGCCGATCTTTACGACGTGATCCATATCGGAATTATTTATTCCTTTATCGATGATAGAAGCCATTAGATAAGGAATGAGAGTTTCAAAAACAACTTCAAGTATCATGCAAATCGGTGTAAGTATTGAAGCTGTCTTGTATTCCTTGACCTCTCTAAGTAATCTTTTAACCATTGTTTAAGCCTTTACTCTATTGTTTTCACAAATTATCACATATTATAGTATAACATCTAAAGTTAAATAAAAATGTTAAAAATATATGAATTATTGTCAAAATTCTATTGAGTTTGCAAGACATAAAAAAGGGACAGATCGTTTGATCTGTCCCTTGTAATCTTTATAAGATATGAATTAAAGCTGAGGGCCTGCAGCAACAAGTGCCTTACCAGCATCATTGCCTTCATACTTCTTGAAGTTCTTGATGAATCTCTCTGCAAGATCCTTAGCCTTTGCATCCCATTCAGAAGCATCAGCATATGTGTCACGAGGATCAAGGATTGCAGGATCAACACCCGGAAGTGATGTAGGAACTTCGAAATCGAAGATCGGGATCTTCTTTGTTTCAGCCTTGTTAACATCACCATTAAGGATAGCATCGATGATACCTCTTGTATCCTTGATAGAGATTCTCTTGCCTGTGCCGTTCCAACCTGTGTTAACGAGGTAAGCCTTAGCACCGCTCTTCTGCATCTTCTTAACGAGTTCTTCACCGTACTTTGTAGGATGAAGCTCGAGGAATGCCTGACCGAAGCAAGCTGAGAATGTAGGAGTAGGCTCTGTGATTCCTCTCTCTGTACCTGCAAGCTTAGCTGTGAATCCGCTTAAGAAGTAGTACTGTGTCTGTTCAGGTGTAAGGATTGATACAGGAGGAAGTACTCCGAATGCATCAGCTGACAGGAAGATAACGTTCTGTGCAGCAGGGCCTGAAGATGTAGGATTAACATTAAGTACGATATTCTGGATATGATCGATAGGATAAGAAACACGAGTGTTCTCTGTTACGCTCTTGTCAGCGAAATCGATCTTGCCGTTTGCATCAACAGTAACGTTCTCAAGAAGGGCATTTCTCTTGATAGCGTTGTAGATGTCGGGCTCTGAATCCTTGTCAAGGTTGATTACCTTAGCGTAGCATCCGCCTTCGAAGTTGAATACACCGTTGTCATCCCAGCCGTGCTCGTCATCACCGATGAGGAGTCTCTTAGGATCTGTAGAAAGTGTTGTCTTACCTGTTCCTGAAAGACCGAAGAAGATTGCTGTATTCTTGCCTTCCATATCTGTGTTAGCTGAGCAGTGCATTGAAGCGATGCCCTTAAGAGGCAGATAGTAGTTCATCATTGAGAACATACCCTTCTTCATCTCACCGCCGTACCATGTATTAAGTATAACCTGCTCACGGCTTGTTACGTTGAATGCTACACATGTCTCAGAATTAAGACCGAGCTCTGCATAGTTAGCAACCTTAGCCTTTGAAGCTGTGTAAACAACGAAGTTAGGCTCAAAGTTTGCAAGCTCATCAGCTGTGGGCTTGATGAACATGTTTGTTACGAAATGTGCCTGCCAAGCAACTTCCATGATGAAACGAACTGCCATACGTGTATCCTTGTTAGCTCCGCAGAATGCGTCAACAACAAAGAGTCTCTTTCCTGAAAGAGCGTTCTTGGCAAGATCCTTAACAACCTTCCATGTCTCTTCTGTCATAGGATGGTTGTCGTTCTTATACTCATCAGATGTCCACCATACTGTATCCTTAGAGTTCTCATCCATAACGATGTACTTATCTTTAGGTGAACGTCCTGTGTAAATACCTGTCATAACGTTTACTGCGTTAAGTTCAGTTTCAACACCCTTGTCGAAGCCTGTAAGCTCGGGCTTCATCTCTTCCTTGTACAGATCCTCATATGAAGGATTGTAAACAATTTCTGTGGTACCTGTGATACCATACTTGGTTAAATCGATGTTTGCCATTTTATTATTTCCTTCCTTTAAAAAGTGAATTAATTGTACATTTGTGCCAAAAACACATCACGTCTATTATTGCAAAACAGACGATTAAAGTCAACAATTTTTCGGTTACACAAATGTAAATAAATTATAAATTTTCAGTGATAAGAAAACCTTTTAGCCACTTGGCTTCTTCTTCATTAAGATGCTCTGATACAGCATTTACTACAAGGCTCTGATAATCTTTTAGCTGCCTTATATCCTCTCTTTCCAGTAAAGACATATCAACGGCTCTTAAATCTATCGGTACAAGTGTGAGAGGTTCAAATTTTAAAAATGTTCCGTCATCAGTCTTATCTCCTTCGACTACAAGAAGGGTGTTCTCAGTTCTTATTCCGTATCTGCCCTCCTTATATACACCGGGTTCATCCGTTACGACCATTCCCGGTTCCAGTTGTGTCTCATGGCTGTTTTCTATATATCTCCATCTTATCGAATGAGGCCCTTCATGAACATTTAAAAAGCAACCTACACCGTGGCCTGTTCCGCATTTGTAATCCATGCCTTTCTTCCACAGAGGCGCTCTTGCGATGATATCTAGATTTCTTCCGGTACATCCCTTTATGAACTGTGTATTCATAAGGTTTAGCATTCCCTTTAATACGAGCGTGAAATCTCTTTTCTGTTCATCGCTTATATTTCCGAGTACTATCGTTCTTGTTACATCAGTCGTTGCTCCTAAATACTGTCCTCCGCTGTCAACGAGCAAAAAGCCTTCGTTCTTTAAAAGTGCTCCACCGTCATCACCTGCTTCATAATGCATCATGGCAGCGTTGCTTCCGTAAGCACTTATTGTGGTAAAGCTCAGTCCCTTGAATCCCGGTATCTGACTTCTAAGTTCGTCTATAAGTTTCTCGGCTGTCTTTTCAGAAAGTATATTTCCGTTTTCGTCCTTAAGATATTCGCCAGGATATTCTTTCTTTTCAAGAGCTTTCACTCTCATATCAATCCTGTATAAAAATCTGCATACAGCGACCGAATCAAGAAGGAAGAATTCTCTCATGTTTTCAATCTCAGTTGCATTTTTTGTTGCTTTAAAGATTGTAGTAGGGTTTACGCTGTCAATGATATTGGTCTTTCCTTTTAAAAGGCCGTATACACAGTAGTTGATCTGTTTTAGATCAGCGCATATATTTGGTTCTACACTGTCAACGATATTAAAGTTTTTATCCTCTCTGAAGTTATCCTCCAAAAATGAATATACTTCAAAGTAATCTTTTAAAACGATATTGTTTATCTTTGCATAAAGAGAAAATTCCTGTGTTACAGCTTCCTTCTGGATGAAAAGATAACAGTCATCCTTGGATATGCATGCATATGATAAAACGACAGGATTGTAATCAACGTCCTCTCCTCTGATATTAAAGAGCCACATTATATCATCAAGCTTGCTCAAAAACAGATACTGGCAGTTATACTTTTCAAGATAGTCTCTTACTCTCTTTATCTTGTTAAGATATGATTCACCGGTAAACTCTGTTCCTATGACATAAGCCTTTGAACAGTTCAGTTTAGGTCTGTCCTTCCAGATAATGTCGCACAGATCTATATCATACTTTAAAGTCTTATCCCTGCCGATAAACTCGTATATGCTGTTTATATAATCAGCATTGCATGTCTTTCCGTCAAACCCTAAAACCTCGCCCGGCTTCATATGCTTCTCGAGATATTCCTTTATTTTGGGGACATTCTCTTCCCCCATCTTCATGAGCTTTATACCGCTTGACTCAAGTTCAATAGCAGCCTGAACAAAGTAACGTCCGTCAGTCCACAGATAAGCAACATCTCTGCTCACAAGAAGCGTTCCGTTTGAACCTGTAAAACCGCTGAGCCATTCACGGCATTTGAAATAATCCGAGACGTATTCGGAGTTATGATAATCAGCAGTAGTGACCATGTACCAGTCTATACCGTTTTTTTCCATCTCCTGTCTTAAAATGCTAATCTGTTCTCTCATGATTTCCTTTTCTTTAACTCAAAAATACACGTCTTATGACGTGCATTTTTGTTATCAATCTCTGTCTTCTAGATCTATATAGTCTCTTTCTTCGCATAAAGTCCTGTATGCGGGTCTTATTATCTTTCCGTTATTTGCAAGTTCTTCAAGTCTGTGTGCGCTCCATCCAGAGATCCTTCCTATCGCAAACAAAGGAGTGAACAGCTCTTCAGGAAGTCCCAGCATGCTGTATACAAATCCCGAATAGAAGTCAACATTTATGCTGACGCCCTTATACATATGGCGTTCTTTTGTGATGATCTGAGGAGCAAGTCTTTCGATCATCGTATAAAGACCGTATTCATCATCAAGTCCTTTTTCATGAGCAAGCTTTCCAACAAAGCTCTTTAGCACTTCAGCTCTCGGATCTGATTTTGAATAGATCGCATGTCCGACACCATAGATCAGTCCGGATCTGTCAAATGCTTCACCATGAAGGAGTTTTAACAGATATGCGCTTACCTCATCCTCATCCTTCCAGTCCTTGATCTCATTCTTCATGCATTCGATCATTCTAACGACTTTTATGTTTGCACCGCCGTGTCTGGGGCCTTTGAGGGACCCTATTGCAGCTGCGATCGTAGAATACGTATCAGTAAGTGATGATGTGATCACGTGCGTCGTAAATGATGAATTGTTACCGCCGCCATGCTCCATATGAAGCACGAGCGCAACATCAAGTATACGAGCCTCTAAAGGCGTAAATTTGCTGTCAGGCCTCAATAGATGAAGAATATTTTCAGCAGCAGAAAGCTCAGGATCCGGCTGATGAATAAACAGACTCTTTCCATCATGATAGTGGCTGTATGCCTGATATCCGTAAATTGAGAGCATCGGAAAGATGCTTATTAACTGCAGGCATTGGCGAAGTACGTTGGGCATAGAGACATCGTCTGCCATTTCATCATACGAATACAGTGTCAGGACGCTTCTTGCAAGGGTGTTCATCATATCCTTGCTTGGTGCCTTCATGATTATATCTCTGACAAAGCTTGTGGGAAGAGTTCTGTAAAATGCTAACATATCGCAGAATTCTTTGAGTTCCTGCTTGTTAGGCAGCTTGTCAAATAATAAAAGATATGTAACTTCCTCAAAGCAGTACTTCTTGTCGATCTTAGTTGTATCAATAAGATCCTTTACATTATACCCTCTGTAGAACAGACTGCCGTAATCAGGAACGACCTGCCCGTCAACAACCTTAGTCGCACGAACATCACTTATGTGAGTCAGTCCTGCCAGTACGCCCTTGCCGTTAAGGTCTCTTAAACCTCTCTTTACATCATATTTTACAAAAAGGTCCGAATCTATAACGCCGGCTTCTTTACTCATAGCCGCAAGTCTTTCGATCTGCGGTGTTATCTCAGAATAGTTAATTTCCTTACTCATACTATACCCCCGTACCACGAAATTCCTTGATCACAAGGAACCCCCTTTTCGTGGTCTCCTTATGACAAAGCTAAAAACTCTCTTACTGCATCGACCATGTTTTCCTTTTCATATATATGGTCATGTCTTGTAGGTGCTGTTCTTATTTCTTCTATTGCTTTAGGCACTTTCATACCTGATATCCTGCTAAGCCTGTCTACGAGTTCAAAGTCAGGCTCATCGGATTTCTTGCCCTCTATCGCTTCCATTACCGAAGTTGTGAACTTAAACGGACTTGCTGTAGAAGCTATCACAGTCTTAGTCGTGTCTTTTGTCTTGTTCACATAGTCGCTATATACCTTAGAAGCGACTGCTGTATGCGTATCAAGTACATATCCTGTCTTGTCAAACATTTCCTTGATAGTCCTGCATGTCTCTTCCTGTGTAGCATATCCCCCGACAAAGTCAGCAAGCTTTTCCTTCATATCGGGAGTTATCTCATATCTTCCCTCTTTATTAAGCTGTTGCATCAGACTTACATCCTTTTGGCTGTCCTCTCCTGCGATCATGTAGATGAGTCTCTCAAGATTTGAGGAGATCAGGATATCCATTGAAGGAGAATTTGTGAGCATGAATTCTCTGTTTCTGTCATATATGCCTGTTTCAAAGAAATCAAAAAGCACCTTGTTCTCATTTGATGCACATATGAGTTTTGCAATCGGTATACCCATATTCTTTGCAAAGTATGCAGCAAGGATATTTCCGAAGTTGCCTGTGGGTACTACCACATTCATCTTCTCTCCTTCTTTTAGTTCGCCCCTTGCAACAAGCTTTGCATACGCATATACATAGTAAACGACCTGTGGAACAAGCCTTCCTATATTGATGGAGTTTGCTGAACTGAACTGGAATCCCTTTGCATCAAGTTCCTTTGCAAGCTCCTTGTCTCCAAATATATTCTTAACACCGGTCTGACAGTCATCAAAGTTGCCCTTTATGCCAACGACCATTGTGTTGTCGCCTTTCTGGGTCACCATCTGTCTTTCCTGAATAAAGCTTACGCCTCCCTTTGGATAATAAACGATTATCCTTGTTCCCTTAACATCGGCAAATCCCGCAAGAGCCGCTTTTCCTGTATCTCCTGAAGTAGCTGTAAGTATAACTATCTCGTTTTTGATATTGTTCTTCTTTGCAGCCGTAGTCATAAGATGCGGAAGTATGCTCAAAGCCATATCCTTAAAGGCTATCGTTGCACCGTGATACAGTTCAAGATAAAATGCACCGTCAGCGCTCGCTATAGGTACGATCTCTTCAGTATCAAATTTTGAATCATATGCATTGTCTATGCAGTTTTTAAGTTCTTCTTGTGTAAAATCCGAAAAGAAAAGCTTCATTACCTCGTAAGCTATTTCCTTGTATCCCATGCCTGATAGTTCTTTTATGGATCTGTCAAGTTTGGGCAGCTTAACAGGAACGAACAGGCCGCCGTCATCGCTCAATCCCTTAAGAATAGCCTGGCTGGCCGTTACTATCTTCTGACTGTCTCTTGTGCTTTTATAAAGAATGTTTTCCATTTATCCTAAAACCTCTGTATTTAATAAGATATGTTTAATCATTATACAGATTTTTAACTACAATTTCAACCTGTCGCCCTTAAGTGACATAAGGGCTTTGCTTATCTTTAGCTCTGAGTATATATCAGCATAAGCCTTGCCTGATATGGACTCGATATAATTTGCGCTGTATTCCTTTTTTATGCCGTTTCTCTTTAGTATGTCTATAGCTTTGTTGTAAGCTATCGCTGCTTTTACTGCATCATCATAATACCCTATCACATAATCACCGATGACATGTATCTTTGCTTTATAGCAGTTCTTTTTTCTGTGTATGCAGTTTTGTACTCCGTGAAAAGTATTAAGTATCTCGATATTCTCGTATCGATAATCCAGATCATCCGAGTTGACAAATCTAAAATCCTTGTCCTTTACGGCATAGTTCTTTATTCCGTAACGTGAACCAAGACTGAGCTGCATTCCGTAGTCATTGACATACAGATGCCCTCCTCTTCTTAGTATCCTGTGGGACATGTAATAGAAAAGGTCATCGATCGAAAACTTCATCTCCTCGGTCTCTGAGATATAATATGATATGTATTTCTTTCTGACATAAATGGGATTTGGAAGATAAATATTGTTATCCCTGAAATTGATTATTATCACATACTTATCATAGCTTATAGGCATCTTCTTTTCGAGCATCTCTAGAGAGTAGCCTTTATCATCTATGATCTTGCATGCAAACGCATATGCATCTGCAGCCTTCTTTTCAGTCTTATAGCTTCCCAGTGAAATGTGCTTATTCTTGTATGTAAATGAAGCCCGATAGTATTTCTCACCGTTTTTCTTGTAAGCGATATATACGCCTTTTTTAGCCACTTTACCACCTATTGCGCGGCATAATCAACGAAGCAGATATCCATATCTACGGCTCCGTCTATGCCGTATATCTCTCCCTCAGTCGTATACTGCCATATATCGTATTTGTACGGATAGTCGGGATGTTCATCATCCTGCGACAGCCAGAAGGCACTCGTCGTAAACTTGCTGACATCTATTCTCTTTAAGAGCCATTCCTTGTTCCCGTAGATCATCGGTCTGTATCCGGCTTCCTTGATCTTGTTGACAAAAGCTGCTGTTATAAGAGTTTTCTCATCCCTTGTAAGAGTATCGATTCGAGAAGTATCGTTCTCAACATACTCCATATCAAATGCTACAGGATATGTTATCTTCTTTTCCGCGATCGCTGCCAGAACGATATTTGCTTCTTCTTCAGCTTCGCTGACATTTATAGCCTGTGAATAGAAATACACTCCGACATCAAGTCCGGCTTCGATGGCACTGTTTAGATTCTTCTCGAAATACTCGTCCATGACGATATTTCCGTTCTTGTATCCTCTGGCACCGACTCTTATCATCACGAAATCTATACCCTGTTCCTTGATACGGCTGAAGTCAATATCCTTCTGATACCTTGAAACATCTATTCCCATGAATGATATATTCTTGCCGTCGGCCATGTATTTGAGCTTTCCGCCAGATTCTACTAGATTTGTAAAATCATAGTTATTCTTTTCGATCTTATCGCTGATCGTTATCCACTCTTCTGAACCGTCTCTGTATGTGACCTTGACATGCTTTCCGTCATTAAGATCAGGAGTCGGCGAAGGTGTCGCGCTGACAGATGGCGATACCTTGACTGTAGGCGTGACGCCCAGATCGATAGGATCATCATCATCTTTATCTTTATCAGGATAAAGATTCCAGATATCAAGATCGGATGCAACTCTTTTTGTGACATCCGCTTCAATGATCGCACCGCTCTCCTGCGGCTTTACTGCATCTGTCAAAACAGCATATACATCTGTATCCTTCTTTTGTGAAGGTCTCTTATCCTTGTTAACGGATATTACAACACACAGCACAAGAAGAATAAAAAATGACACTCCGAGAGCCATATATATGATAGGCAGACCGCCATTATTCTCTTCAAAATCGTCGTCTAGTCTCATTTACCTATAATTGCCTTCTTCGGACACTTCTCCAAACATGTACCGCACTCGATGCATTTCTCGTAATCTATCTTTGCGAGATTATCACTTACTTCTATTGCTTCACTCGGACAGTTCTTTGCGCATATCGAGCATCCTATGCATCCAACGCTGCATGCCTTCATAACTTCAGGTCCCTTGTTCTTTGAACTGCAAGCGACACATACATGACTGTCATAAGGAATGAGTTCAATGAGATTGTTAGGACATGCGCTGACACATGCACCGCAAGCTTTACATTTTTCCTTATCAACAACTGCCACGCCGTCAACTACATGGATTGCATCAAAAGCACACGCATTCACACAGTTGCCGTATCCCAAACATCCGTATTCACAGCTTTTAGGTCCCCCTGCCGGGACAAACTTCATAACTCTGCAGTCTTCATTACCTGTATATTCATAAAGCTTATGAGTCTTTTCGCAGTCTCCCTGACATTTAACAAATGCTGTCATTCGTTTAGACTTTGTTGCTTCAACCCCCATGATCGAAGCGATGATATTTCCTACAGTCTCACCGCCTACAGGACATGCATTTACCTTGGCCTCACCCTTGACTATAGCACTGGCAAGACCGCTGCATCCGGGATAGCCGCAGCCACCGCAGTTGTTTCCTGGAAGAGCATTTAAAACCTTCTCTTCTCTTTCATCTGTTTCAACTTTGAATTTAATACCGGCAATACCCAAAAATATCCCGATAAAGAGTCCAACACATCCGACCAGTATTGTTGCCGTTAATATTCCTGAAATCATATAATATCCCCTCTAGGATGATCAATTTAATACCGCAAATCCGCAAAAAGCTATAGCCATAAGGCCTGCTGTTATGAGTACCATAGGCATTCCTTTTACAGCTTCGGGGAAATCATTATATTCTGTCTTTTCCCTGATACCTGCCAGTATGATGATTGCTATGCAAAATCCCAGTGCAGTAGCAAAACCGTTAACAGTTCCTGCAAGGATCCCGTATTCCTTCTGTACATTTGTCAAAGCTACACCAAGAACCGCACAGTTGGTCGTTATAAGCGGGAGATACACACCGAGAGCCTTGTACAGGCTGTCTACAAATTTCTTTAAAAACATCTCAACAAACTGAACAAGAGCAGCTATAACCAGAATAAATACAATAGTCTGCATGTATTCCATGTTCATCGGGACTAAAAGATACTGATATATGCATCCTGCAACAGCACTTGAGAGTGTGATAACAAATACTACCGCACCTCCCATGCCTGCAGCGGTCTTTATCTTCTTTGATACGCCAAGGAAAGGACAGAGTCCCAAAAACTGGCTTAAGACAACGTTGCTGACGAGAGATGAAGCTATCAGTATGGCAAGAAGTTCTTTTACCTGTATCATTTTTCTCCCCCTTTCGCAGCAAGTTCTTTTTCAATGGCCGCAGCATTTATCTTTGCAGTGGAATCAATATCCTCTTGAGTTATCTCTATGTCATCGATCCTTTTTTCACAATCGATCGCGCAGTTAGCACAGTCACTGTTGCATCCTGACTGTATCTTTGATACATCCTTGCCTTTCTTTGCCCCTTCTATCTTTATCTTATTCTGAATAGCACAAAGAAGTGCGAGTACAAAGAACGCTCCGGGAGCCATCTTGAATATTCCAACGGGCGCAAACCATCCAAGTTCATTTCCAAAGAAGCTGCATCCGCCGATAAATTCTCTCACAATTCCGATAAGTGTCAGTGAAACAGTAAATCCAAGGCCCATTCCTATTCCGTCAAACAGACTGGGTATGACAGGATTCTTATATGCATAGGCTTCCGCTCTTCCGAGTATGATACAGTTTACTACGATGAGCGGTATGTATATTCCAAGTGACTTGTACAGATCCGGCATGTAAGCCTGCAAAAGCAACTGCATCAGCGTAACAAATGTAGCAATGATAACAATAAATGAAGGGATCCTTATCTTATCAGGTATTACCTTCCTTAACATGGAGATGATCATGTTGCTCATGGCAAGTACGGCAGTTGTCGTAAGTCCCATACCAAGTCCGTTATAAGCAGATGTTGTGACCGCAAGTGTCGGACACATTCCTAGCATTAAAACAAGTGTCGGATTTTCTTTCACAAGTCCGTTATATAATCTCTCAAGACTCTTACTCATGATCTGCACCTCCCAAATAATTATTGAAATAGTACAGTCCGCAATTGACACCGTTCGTGATCGCATTTGTAGTGATCGTAGCACCGCTTATGGCATCTATCTCATTGTCAGCAGCTGCTCCTGTTTTTGTATAAATAAAGCTTTCTACATTCTTGCCTGCAAACTGAGGCTTTAAGACCTTGTCAGCCTCCATGCCAAGTCCTGCAGTCTCAGATATGTTAAGTATTGATATTCCATTTACAGTTCCATCGTTCTTTATGCCCATGGTAAATACGATATCACCGCCGTAGCCTTCATGTGTTGTGATGGTAAATACATATCCAAGTACAGTTCCTGACTGATCAAGCGCTTCACACAATTCATCTATGGATTCTGCAGCAAAACCGTTTTCTGAGAGTTTTGCTCTTATAATATCATCCATGAATGCTTCCTTTGATCTAAAATCCGCAGCCGAAGTAAATACTTCCTTATATGCGGCCTTTTTATCCTCAGCTTCTCTTTGTGCGATTATTCCCTTGGTATTCTCATTAACTACCCCGAGCAATGCTCCCGCAACTACGGTTATGATAAGAAGAATGAGCGTATTCTTTAACATTTCTTTCATCGACGCTCACCTCCTCTTCCAAAAGGCTTGGGATATGTAAACTTCTCTATTAACGGCACAAGCAGATTAGCGATTATTATCGAGTACGAAACGCCCTCTACAGAAGCTCCGAATATCCTGAATATACCGGTTAAAAGTCCAAGTATGATGCCGTATACATACTGTCCCATCTTTGTTATTGGTCTTGTGACATAATCGGTAGCCATGAACCATGCACCTAGCATTATGCCGCCACCTGCCAGATGACAGAATATATAATATGAATTGAATCCGTAATCACCGAATATTCCTATGAATATCACAAATGTAACAAGATACGTCATGGGAACGATAAGATCGATAACTCCGAGCAGCAAAAGAAAAACTGCACCTATCAGTATGGCTATCATGGATGTCTCGCCGATCGTTCCGGGGATCCTTCCCGTTATCATATTCATAAGGTTTACTTCTTCTCCCGCTCTTAAGAGCGCAAGCGGAGTAGCCCCGCTGTATCCGTCGCATGCAAAATTTGTCATAGCAGCCGGAAATGATATAACGAGGAAACATCTAGCGGCAAGCGCAGGATTCATGAAATTCTGTCCAAGTCCTCCAAAGAGCATCTTTACGACAAATATCGCAAATGCAGAACCCATGATGGGAATATATAGCGGAACTGCAGGCGGCATGTTAAGACCAAGCAAAAGTCCGGTCACGACCGCCGAAAGGTCTGTCACAGAAATCTTTCTTTTCATCACAATGCAGCATAAGATCTCTGTCAGGACTGCCGAAGCTATACTTGCTCCTATAACTAACAGACTGTATACTCCGAAGTTGATTACTCCGAATACAGTTGCAGGGATAAGCGCTATGATAACACAGAGCATTATCTTATCCGTGCTGACCTTTGATCTTATATGCGGATTGGATGATACATTTAACAAATCACCCATCATACTACCTCTTTCTCTTAGCGAGAATCGTCTTTCTCATAGATTTTATTGATTGCGTAAGATTACGCTTTGCAGGGCAGATGTAGCTACAGCAGCCGCATTCGCAGCATTCCATTCCGTTCTTTGCCAAGAATCCCTCTTCATCTCCGTGTTCAGCCATATCAGAAAGGATCTTTGGAACAACTCTTCCAGGGCACACCTGAGCGCACATGCCGCAGTTAATGCATGCCGAAGGCTTAACTTCGGATACTTCATCCCTTGACATGCAAAGCAGTGCCGATGCAGTCTTTGTTGTCGGAACATTCGTATCGATCAGTCCGAATCCCATCATAGGGCCACCCGAAACTATCTTTACAGGATCATATCTTAATGCACCTACTTCATTTATCAGTTCGCTGTACATCATCCCTATATGAACTCTGTAGTTTTGCGGTTTTCTCACACAGTCACCGGTAACAGTGACTATCCTCTCCATGAGAGGCTTTCCTTCCATTACCGCATTATATACCGCAACTATAGTATCAACATTGTTGACTATGCATCCGGCATCTGCAGGAAGCATATCGCAGTTTATAGCTCTTGAAAGGATTATCTTTAAACCGTCAATCAGTTTCTGCGGTTCTTCTATCATTCGTCTGTAATCACTTGTAAGATATGGTTCGCATTCTGCGCAGTTTGCTATGCAGTAATCTATCTTGTCAGGTTCCTTTGGAGAAAGCTTGACATGCGTAGGAAATCCCGCACCGCCCATTCCAACAATTCCGGCAATCCTAATCTTTTCTCTTATATCTTCTTTTGAAAGCTTTGAGAAATCTTTTGTGATCTGATACTTAACTTCTTCATATTTGCTGTCATTAGCTATAACGATGCTCTCTACCATGTCACCGGTAACGACACGTCTTTTTTCAATAGCAGTCACGCTACCGCTTACAGTTGAATAGATGGGCACAGAAACAAAACCGCCGGCATCCGCAATCATCTGTCCGCGTAAGACTTTATCACCTTTTTTTACAACTGGAACGGCCGGAGCTCCGATATGCTGAGAAAGCGGAAATACCAATTCCTTGCCCGGCAGAATATCAATTATAGGTCTGTCTTTTGACAACTCTTTTCCGTCATAGGGATGAAGTCCTCCCCTAAAACTATGCTTTGCCATATACAACTCCAATCGCAGATTTTTACTTATATAACTATACTATTTTTGGTTTGAAATTACCACAAAAAAATCCCACCGAGATTCAAATATATGTTATTATAGTAATGTATGTAATATACTAGAGAGGTAATGCGAATGAAAACAATAAGCAATACTGTAAACAACTCTGAATTTATAATCGACACAAGTTCTATCGGTGAAGCTAATGATTGTGTATTCATCGATATCGAAACTACAGGTCTTTCATCAGAACACTCCTATATATATCTGATAGGTGCTGCATATTTTGATAATTCAAAAAACAGCTGGGAGATCAAGCAATGGCTCATCTCATCTCCTTCAGAAGAAAAGGAAATGCTCACAGCCGTAACTGATTTCATTCTCTCATATAAAACAGTTGTGCATTATAACGGCAACAGTTTTGACCTTCCTTTTATAAACGCGCGATGCAAGGCATGCGGTATAGACTGGGATTTTGCAAATATGGCCGGAGTCGATATATACAAGAGAGTTTCTTCCCTAAAGCATTTCTTAAAGCTTGACAGCTGCAAGCAGAAAAGCATCGAAGCTTTCATGGGTATACAAAGAGATGATGAAAACAGCGGCAAGGAACTAATAAAGGTATACCGCGAATACAGTTCGACCGGATCAGAAGACAAGGAAAAACTGCTCCTTTTGCATAATCATGATGATGTTTTAGGTATGCTTAGGATCCTTCCGGTATTAAACTATACAGATATCTTCTTTAAAGGAGTATCAGTAAAGAAGGTCCAGACAAATATCTATAATGACGTTCTTGGAATGTCAAAGAAGGAACTGATCATATCGATTGCACTTCCTTCTTCTATACCTGTCGCTATAAACTATAACGCTAACGGATGCTACTTCTCAGCCAAAGAAAGTGACGGTCTTATAAAGGTTCCTCTTCTCCATGAAGAGATGAAGTACTTCTATTCAAATTACCAGGATTACTATTATCTTCCCGAAGAGGATGTGGCAATACATAAATCTGTTTCCGAATATGTTGACAAGGATTTCAGAGAACCTGCCAAGGCGCACAACTGTTATACACGCAAAGTGAGTGATTATCTTCCTCAGTGGGCTCCGGTCGAGTTTGAACCGTTCTTTAAGAGAGATTATGATTCATCTTTCCTTTATTTTGAACTTACAGATGAATTAAAGACAAACAGAGATGCATTCAAGAAATATGCAGATCATGTTTTAAAGATGATGTACAACAGCAAATAAATATATGCAT